>JAVHRJ010000372.1:0-14273 GCA_036171595.1 Bacteroidales bacterium | reverse complement strand
TGTACTTTATACTTTGTACTTTATACTTTATACTTTATACTTTACTTAGTAGTAGGAGCTTCACTTCCTTTTATTCCTTCAAAATCGAACGTTAGCGTAAAACGCAATGTGTTTTCTAATGGATTTTTTTGATGAACAGGTATTAAATATGAGAAATCGAGTGCAAAAACTTTTAATTTAAGACCTAATCCTACTGTAAAAAATTTACGATTACCTTTAGTTGCATCCTCGTGAAAATATCCTGCTCTTAGTGCAAATTGTTTTGCGTACCAATACTCTAAACCAAACGACCAATTAATTTCACGCCATTCTTCTTTACCACGTGAACGACTATCTGGATTTAATGGATCTGGAGCAACTCCTGGAGCATCCCAAAACGATTGAAAAATTCCAACTGGGGGAGCCACATTAGGATCTTTACCATATTTTATTTCAGACATAGCAACTCTAACTGTATCGCCATTTTTATTAACTTCACCAACATTATAATATATTGGAGGTGAAGGGACAAGCAATTTACTTAACTCAACAACAGCCATAATGCTATTATAGTCATCAAGTTCAGTTTTGTATGACGTTCCTAATCTTAACATACAAGGTAAAAAATCTTTATCTGCATTATCGGTATATGAAAGTTTAGAACCAATATTCGAAATATTTAAACCAATTCCCAAATCAGCTTTTTTCTTTTGAACTTCCATTGGTTTATGATAATAAAACGAAACATCGGAAGCAAAAGCCTGACCTGCTTTAGTTTGTGGTCCAGTTCCAGAATATCCTCCAGTTAAATTTGAATTTATATATCGCAACGCAATTGAACCAGACATATTTTCACCTAATAAACGGCTATAACCAATATCCCACGCAAATTCATTTGGCTTATGTTGCCCAGTAATACTACCATTAATATCAGTAAAAGTTATATCACCGAGTGAAAAATATCTTAATGAGGAACTAATTACCTGACCACCACCAATTTTTTTATATCCAGTTAAATAAGCTAAATTAATGTCATTTACTAATTGCCTTAACCAAGGGGTATACGATACCGAAATCCCAAAATCGTTTTTCATAAAAGCATATTTTGATGGGTTGTGATGTTGCGAATTTAAATCGGGAGTTGTAGAAACTCCTGCATCGCCCATTGCTCCTGCACGAGAATCGGCAGCAATTGTTAAAAATGGTACTGCTGTAGTAATTGTATTAACATCACCAGCGCGACCATTTAATTCTTGAGATGTTATTTTATTTTGTGAAAATCCAATAAAATTTAAACAAATAAAAAATAATACAAATATTAAGTTATTTAAAAAGCTTCTCATAATCAATATATTACTAAAAAACATTGAACACAAAATTACTATAAAATTTAAACAAACGAAAAATTTGAAAATTTATTATCTTAAAATTACTAGTTTTTCGAATTTATTTTGTTGTTTGCCATTTGGCGATTTTACCGTTAATTTATAAACATAAACTCCCTTGGCAATTTTATCACCATAATCGTCGAGACCATCCCAAGGTATTGGTGAACTATGAAAACTATTATTATTTATAGTAGTTTTTATCGATTTAATTAATTTTCCAGAAACTGTAAACACCTGAATTAAAACATCTAAATTAGAATTAATTTGATTATGGTCGAAATAAAAATTAGTATTTGTTGTAAATGGGTTTGGATAGTTAAAAACATTTCCTATTGTTAAATCTTGTGCTTCAGAAACAACAAATTCTGTATAAGCTTCAACCGAATTATTGCAAACATCCCATGCTTTAAATTTAACATTGTGCAAACCATTTGATATTCCCGATAACGGATACCTAACTGTACCACTTTGATAATTATTTAAATCGCCCTCATAATATTCGTTTAAAACAATAGTTTTTGAGGTATTTCCATCAAGCACTGCCGTAATATCGTGGCCTATTCCATTTCCTACGGTATTTATTCCATTTTCATCTTGAAGTTTAACAAAAATATCTGGATTTTCGTTTGTTATTCCACCATAAACAAAGTTATCGTCGTTCATAAAAAGTTGAACATTTGGACCGTTAACATCAGGAATAACTTCTGTTGAGTTTCCACCAATAAATACATCTGTAAATCCATGTGCATCGAACACTGTTCCATTTTCAGCATAATAACTTATTTTTCCATAACCAATATTATATTGAATATCTTTTGGCACTATAAAAGTAAATTCAAAATTAGAATTAGTAATAGTTGCCTTACCTTTGTATAATACATTATTTTGAAGTTTAAAATAAAATTTTGAACCTCCATCGTTTGCCAAAGTTGAAATTGATATGGGTTTATCAAAAATTGTTGGATATAATGTGCCATTATAGTTATTAACCGTTGTGCCATCCTGATTAATAACGTGTCCTTTTATTGTAACCTTTTTCAGTGCATGAATTGTATCATTAAAAAAGGTTGCAGATATTCCATTAATACTATCAGTTATAACTAAATATTTTGGGTAAGATAATGTTAAAGCAGGATCGCCTAATAACGAAAAATTTCTTTTGTTAATATCTCCATTACTAGAGGTTGCATTTTTTGCTAACATATATATATCGCCTAATTTTAAATAATTATTTTTATAATCTTTTTTAAATATTCTATTAACAAAAGCTGAATTTATAGCAAAATTTGAACTGCTATATACTAATCGGGTAGTTGTAAACATGCTAACAGCACCACCAATTGGGTTTAATATTACCATTTCTCCAGCCGATGTTCTCGCAAAATCATCGTATCGACTAAATTCACATGTAGCAGTAACAAATAGAGGTAATTTTTCGAAATTTGTCCACGAACTAATATCGGCAACTCCAATAATATGTTCATGTGCAAGCCCAATTTCGTTTCCATGGCCAGTATAATTAACTAAAAACGAACCCTTTTTCATTCTATTTGAAATTGCAGTATTAACATCGGGGTAACGGTCACCATTGGGGGTTGTTACCTGTTGAAATGCATCTAAAAATATTTTTTCAATATTATAAACATGGTAAGTTGTATCAATGTAAGTACAAAGCTGGTTTGATTGCGACATGTGCTCGTTACTATCTTCATCATCGCCAATAAAAGTAAGCCAGTTTTTCCAATCGCCATTTGTTGATTGATTATAATAATTTGTTATTTTATTTAAAACACCTTGAGCTTCCATTGTGTTTTTTACTGGTAATCGGCCAACACCTATATCTAATGCCCCCACATAATCGCTTTCGCTATCATCTAACATTCCAAAATAATCATCAGTGCAAAATGAAGATGTTGGCGATAACGAAGATGATGATTGATAAGTTAATATAAAATTAGTGTTTGATGAAAAATTATGGCGGTTATCATAAGATCCATCACCATAAAAAAGAAGATATTTAGGCAAAAGCGATGTGTCGGCACCTGCCCTATCATAAAACATTTTCATAAAGTCTTTTATGGCAGTAACATCGGGGCTACCCGACGAAAACTCGTTATAAATAATATCAGGAGTAACAACAAACACTGATAAATTATCATTTGTTCTATGAAACTCTGCTAAAGTATTTGCATAAGATAAAAAATCGGGATGCGAAACTATTACCAAATCGGGATTTGGCAAAGAATGCAAGTTTTGATTTAAAACTTCGCCAACAACTGTTGTCGAATAAAGCATTGAATTATCAAAAGCAACGTATTCTCTTAAAGTATCAGTTTTTGAAGTAAACGTTAAAGTATTGGCATTTAAAACAGCAGGTACAATAAATGGATTTACAGGATTTGTAACATCCCACACAACTGTGTTTAAAGTTGCATTAGAAATTTGAAATTCCGAATAATTTGTTGATGATACAGATTTAATATCTCTAAATTGTAATTGACCACCATATAACTTTAGTTGTTTTCTAACATTTACATCTATATAATCTAACCAACCCTCACCACCAACAGCTGGTTTGTTATAAGTAACGTTAAAACTTAAATTCGAATTATTTGGAGTAAATGGTTTAATGTACAAATTATTATTGGCATAATTACTTGTAACACTTGAAAGGTCGACAGCTAAAATGCTTGCACTGCCAATAGAATTTCCATTAACACTAAAAGAAAAAGAATTTGAAGCACTGGCTCTTCCATAAACCATTGCAATAAAAGTTGCAGGCTCGGTTAAATCAATATTGGGAAATGACATATCTAAATTATAAGATAGCACATTATTAAAATTTTCGCCAACCCATAATTTTCCACTTTTAATAAAATTTACAGATTCTATTTCATGATAACTATAATCATCAAAACTTGTAACAGAATAATTTGGCGAATTTGACTCAATAGGTAAAGTTTGAATATTATTTGAAGTAGCTCCTTCATCTGTAATAAAATAATATGACTCGTCGGAATAAGGATGAGTTGAATGTGAAAAAATTGATTTACCACTATTATATGACCAATAAACAGGACTATGCGCATAAAAAACAATATAATCGCCAGAATTAAATATACCATCACTTCCTTTTTCAAACTTTATTGGATTTTCAACTAAATCGTCATGTCTAAAATCACTATTATTTACAGATAAAGCCTTTCCACCATTACCATAAACTTTTATGTTTTCTGGATTAGAAAATCCCATATCAGTTATTTGTTTGTATGTAAGTTTGAACATACCTGTTTGATTAATTTTAATTTTTTGCCATTTGCCCGAACTTAATACTGAATTAGAAGCATAAACTCTACTTTTTGTTGATTTAAGGTTATTGCTAAATTCAACCTTTTTTAATGAAAAAGAAATTAACCTTTCAACAACACCAGTATTTTTATTTCTGCGTAAAGGGATAAACGATAACTGTAAAAAAGCTTTTTTCTTTAAATATGCGATAATCGTTCTATAATTTATTTCATTTGGAATACTATCAATATTTAAAATATTTTTTAACTGGGATATTGGTACTACTTCATAATTTTCGTTTAACATTTCAATTCTACAATCATTATTATAAGGTAACATCTCGTACTGTTCATAAAAATATGGTAATCCGGTAGACACATTTTCATAAATAGCATTAGAAAATGATAACAATTCGAAATTATTTTCGTTTATACTTTCTGTTTTATTTGGAAGCCAATTAATAGTTCTTTCTATAATTTGACCAAAAGAAAATTCAAATAAAAATATTACTGCAAACAATATAATGGTTAATTGCTTCATTTATTTTACTTTATATTAAACATTAGAAATCAAAAATAATATTATTTTTTATAAGTTTTTAGAAAACGAAAAAATTATATTATTATTGTGGTCGTAAAAAGAAAAAAGTATTGATCAAAATAGTGATAATATTAAAATTATTTGTATAATTGCAAATTGTAGTAAAAGCAAATTGAGATGATAAAAAATTACACCGCTATTATAATACTCCTATTATTAGGAAGTTGTGAATTTATTTATGCTCAGGACCCTCAATTTTCACAATTCTACGCATCACCTCTTTATTTAAATCCTGCATTAGCTGGTTCTGTTAAATGCCCTAGAGCAACATTAAATTATAGAAATCAATGGCCTGCATTAGGTTCAACTTACGTAACATACATTGCGTCATACGACCAACAAGTTAGGGCATTAGAGGGTTCTTTAGGTGGATATATATACGAAGATCAACAAGGTGATGGTGCAATTTCGACATTAAATGTTAGTGCAATTTATGCTTATACATTTACATTAAATAGAAAATCAAATTTAAGTTTAGCATTTCAGCCAACATTTATGCAGAAAAAACTTAATTGGAGTTTTATTTTTCCAGATATGATTCATCCTTTGTACGGACCAATTTACCCAACATCAGAGGCATTAGTCCCAACAAATGAAGTTAAAAGATATTTCGATTTTTCGGCAGGCGGTGTACTTTCGAGCAAAAACTACTTTTTTGGAATTGCAATTCACCATTTAACTCAACCAACCGAATCTTTTAGAGGAAATGATGATGCTGTGTTACCTCGAAAATATACTATACATTATGGAATTAACATTCCAATTAAAGGTATGGGATTAAGAAAAGGCGATTTAATGGTATCTCCAAACGTATTATTTCAACAACAAAGAGATTTTCAACAAATGAATTGGGGAATATATCTTAGTCGTAAAGGAATAGTTGGTGGTGTTTGGTTTCGCCAAAATTTAACATTCCACTACGATTCATTTATTATGGTGTTAGGATATGTTAAAGAAAAAATAAAATTTGCATATAGTTACGATTTTACTGTGTCGCAACTTAAAAATCAAACTCTTGGTGCTCACGAAGTATCTTTTACATTTATTTTCCCATGTAAAAATAAAAAACCAAAGTTTAGAACAATAAGTTGCCCATCTTTTTAGTTATTAATTTAAATTTTTATTTTAAAAGTTAAAATATGAATATCAAATCTTTCTTTATCGCAATGATTTTTATAGCTTCTATTGCTAGTTTAACTTCATGCGATATTAAAAAGTCGTCAACAACAGGTTGGAATTACAACGACGAAAAAACTGGAGGTTTTGAATACGTTTTTTACGAAGAACAAGAAACAGGACCTGGTTTAGTACTTGTAGAAGGTGGTACATTTTCTATGGGGCGTGTAGAACAAGATGTTATTTATGAATGGAATGCTTTTCCTAAAAGAGTAACAGTTTCATCATTTTATATGGACGAAACTGAAGTTCGTAATGTTGACTACCGCGAATATCTTTATTGGCTTCGTCGTGTTTATGTTGACTATCCAGAAGTATTCAAAATGGCACTACCAGATACTTTAGTTTGGAGAAGTAAATTAGCTTTTAATGAACCTTACGTTGAATTATATTTTAGACATCCAGCATACCAAGACTATCCTGTTGTTGGTATTAATTGGTTACAAGCCAATGATTATTGCAGTTGGAGAACTGATAGAGTTAACGAAATGATTATGGTTCGCGAAGGTTTATTATATATGGACCCAACTGGACAATCTGGTGAAGAAAATTTTAATACAGAATCATATTTAGCAGGACAATACGAAGGTGCTGTTCGTGACCAAATGCCCGATTATGATCCAAATAACGACTTTAGAAAAGTTCGTATGGAAGATGGAATATTACTTCCAAAATATCGTCTTCCAACTGAAGCTGAATGGGAATTTGCATCACTCGGTTTAGTTGGTAATATGTTAGCTGATGAACGTATTTTTAGTGAAAAAATTTATCCATGGAATGGTCACTATATTAGAGTTGACGACCGTTCTGGTTTCGACACAAAAGATATAGGTCAAATTAGAGCAAACACAATGAGAGGCCGTGGTGATTATATGGGTATGGCTGGTGCTTTAAATGACCATAACGATATTCCAAGTGATGTTAATTCGTATTGGCCAAACGACTATGGTTTATATTGTATGGCTGGTAATGTAAACGAATGGGTTATGGATGTGTATCGTCCCTTAACAAACGAAGATAACGATGATTTTCGCCCATTCCGTGGTAGCGTTTACCAAACACAAGTACGTGATGATGAAGGTAATATTGCTGAGAAAGATAGTTTAGGAAAAATTCGTTATAGAAATGTAACCGATGATGAAGCATTTAACCGTCGTAATTACAATACAGCCGACAACATTAATTACCTTGATGGTGATTACGAATCGAGTATTGATTACGATACTGAAGACGCTAGTAAAGACAACACTACCTCAAAAAGAATGTATTACACAGGTAAACCTACAAATGGTGAAAATGGCAAGCCAGTAATGAGAGGTGGGAATGGTATGACATCAATGATTGATAACAGACAAAGAGTTTTTAAAGGTGGTGGATGGAAAGACCGTGCTTATTGGATGTCGCCAGGAACTCGTCGTTTTCTCGACCAATCGCAAGCAAGAGCCGATTTAGGTTTTCGTTGTGCTATGCATAGAGTTGGGGGTGCTCAAGGATTAGGAAATTAAAAACAAAATAATAACTTATTAAACCCCATTAATTTGGGGTTTTTTTATTTAACAAATGACTATCGAAAATATTTACAAACTTTTTGTTAGTTGCAAAAATGTTTGTACAGATACACGTAATATTTTAAAAGATTCGCTATTTATTTCATTAAAAGGTAATAGTTTTGATGGCAATAAATTTGCACAAGAAGCAATTAATAAAGGGAGTAAATTCGCATTAGTCGAAAATAAAATATATGCCAATAATACTAACATCTTTTATGTTCCAAACACATTAATTGCACTACAAAATCTAGCTAATTATCATAGAAATAATTTTAAAATCCCAATAATTGGAATTACAGGAACAAATGGTAAAACAACAACTAAAGAACTTATTTCGGCAGTTTTACAAAAAAAATATAATGTAACTTATACAAAAGGAAATTTTAATAATCATATTGGTGTTCCTTTAACTTTACTCGAAATAAATGACAGCACTGAAATAGCAATAATTGAAATGGGGGCAAATCATATTGGAGAAATTAAATCGCTTTGCGAAATTGCAAATCCAAATTATGGTATAATTACAAATGTTGGGAAAGCACACATCGAAGGGTTTGGCTCAATTGATGGAGTGTTAAAAACCAAAACCGAAATGTACAGGTTTTTAGAATTAAAGAATGGACAAATTTTTATTAACGCCGACAATGAAATGCTTATAAAAAATAAAAACAACCTGCAGTTTGTTGATTATGGAACAAATGAAAATTATTTTGTGTCAGGAAAAAATCAAATATCTAATCCTTTTTTAAAATTAGAATGGAAAACCAAGGAAAATTCTAATTGGAATAAGCTACAAACAAACTTAGTGGGTAAATACAATTACGAAAATGTTTTAGCAGCAATATGTATTGGTAAGCATTTTAACGTAAACAGTGAAAAAATAAACGATGCTATTTCTAAATATGTACCAACAAATAACCGATCGCAAATTATTAAATCAGAAAAAAACAATTTACTAATTGATGCTTATAATGCAAACCCAACCAGCATGAATGCTGCATTAGATAATTTTTTTGAAATGAATGCTGAAAACAAAGTTTTAATAATTGGCGACATGTTAGAACTAGGAAATGATTCGGAACTTGAACATAAAATTATTTATAACAAAATACAAAATTCAGGCGTTAAAGAAGTTTATTTGGTAGGAAAAACATTATGTAAAATTTCTGAAAGTAAAACATTTAAAACATTTGAAAATATAACCGAGATTTTATTATATTTTAAAAACAACCCAATTTCAAACAAAAACATTCTAATTAAAGGGTCGCACGGTATTCACCTCGAAAAACTTATAGAAGTTTTATAAAAAAAATCGTATGAAAAGGCAAGTATGGGGTATTGGTGAAATTGTTTACGATATTGTTTTTAAAAATAATAAACCTATTGAAAGCAAACCAGGTGGTGCAATTTTAAACTCTCTAATTTCTTTATCGCGATTAAATATTAATACATCATTAATTTCAGATAGCGTTAACGACGAAATTGGGAAAATTATAAAAACATTTTTAATTGAAAACAATGTTGATGTTAACTTTATTAATTGGTATAAGAACGGGAAATCGAGATTAGCACTGGCTTTTTTAAACGAAAATAACGACGCAAATTATCAATTCTATAAAATACAATCGAACGAATCATTAAAAATAAATTATCCCATAACAAATAACAACGATATTATTCTTTTTGGCTCATACTATGGAATAAAACCTGAAATAATTAGCGATTTGCAAATTTTTATTAAGAAATCAGTAATCAAAGGCAACATAATTATTTACGACCCAAATTTCAGAAAATCGCACTTATCAATGCTCGAAGTTGTTAAACCATTTATATACGAAAATTTTATTCTAGCAGATGTTGTTAAAGGGTCGAACGAAGATTTTTATCATATTTTTGGACTATCAGACCCGACAGAAATTTATAATAAATTTTGCTCGGTAGGTGGAAAAATTTTAATTTTAACCTATGCCGAAAAAGGAGTTTGGTTTTTTCATCCAAAATTTCAGTTTCATTTTAAAGTACCCAAAATAAATCCAGTTAGCACAATTGGTGCTGGTGATAGTTTTTCGTCGGGAATTATATATGGATTATTAAATTATAAAATTGAAAAAAAAGATATTTTTAACATTAAGCAAAATAATTGGGAGCAAATAATTAAAATTGCTTCAAACTTTTCAACTGCGGTTTGTTTAAGTTACGAAAATTATGTTCCTATTGATTTTAATATTGTTAAAGAATAAAATTTAATTTATTTTACAGCTTTAACTTTTGCAATTTTAAAATCGAGAAATCTCTTTTGAATATTAATTTTTGAAACTAGTATTCTAATAGAATCACCTAAACGATATTGCTTATTTTTATGCTTACCATATATTAAATATCTTTTCTCGTCAAAAACATAATAATCATCGTCGAGTTCGCGAAGTGAAATCATTCCCTCACATTTATTTTCAATAATTTCGACATAAATTCCCCATTCGGTTACACCCGAAATAACACCATCGAACTCCTGCCCTATTTTATCGCTCATATACTCAACTTGTTTAAACTTTGTTGAAGCTCGTTCTGCATTAGCTGCAACCTGCTCCATTTCAGACGAATGTTTACATTTTTTTTCGTACTCATTTGCATTTACGCTTTTACCTTTTGCAAGATAATGAGCCAAAAGCCTATGAACCATCATATCTGGGTAACGTCTAATTGGTGAAGTAAAATGAGTATAATATAAAAATCCCAAACCATAGTGACCAATGTTATTTACCGAATACTCGGCTTTAGCCATAGCTCTAATTGCCAAACTTTCGATAAATGTTTTTTCGGGTTTCCCTTTTAAATCGATTAAAAGTTTGTTTATTGAACCAGCAATAGCTTTATCGGAACCAAAATTAACTTTATAACCAAATGTTTTAATAAAGTTTGCAAAAGTACTTAGTTTATCAGTATCTGGCTGGTCGTGAATTCTATAAACAAAAGTTTTTGTTGCTTTTTCGTCTTTCTTTTTTCCAATAAACTCAGCTACTTTTTTATTTGCAAGCAACATAAATTCTTCAATTAATTTATTAGAATCTTTGCTTTCTTTAAAATAAACACTTAATGGCTTGCCTTGTTCGTCGAGTTTAAACTTTACCTCAACTTTCTCAAATCCTATGGCACCATTTTTAAATCTAACGTTACGGAGTTTAACTGCTAAATTTTGTAATGCTAACATTTCTTCTGAAAAATCGCCAACTCCAGTTTCAATTATTTTTTGTGCTTCGTCGTAATTAAACCTACGGTTCGAATTTATAATAGTTCTACCAAACCATTCGTTTATCAATTTAGCATTGCTATCGAGCTCAAAAACAGCAGAAAATGTGAGTTTATCTTCATTTTGGCGAAGCGAACAAAGCTCGTTCGATAATTTTTCGGGTAACATTGGAACAACTCTATCAACTAAATAAACCGACGTAGCTCTTTCGTAAGCTTCGTTATCTAAAATAGAATTTTCGGCCATGTAATATGTTACATCGGCAATATGAACACCAACTTCCCAATTTCCGTTATCGAGTTTTTTAATTGATAGTGCATCATCAAAATCTTTTGCATCTTCGGGATCAATTGTAAACGTTGTTATATTTCTAAAATCGCGTCGTGCCGAAATTTCACCAGAAGGAATTTTAGTTGGAATTTGTTCTGCTGCCTTTTCAACATCTTTTGCAAATTTCGAAGGCAAATTAAATTCTGCAAGTATAGCATGCATTTCTACATTATTTTCGCCTGCATTACCTAACACTTCAATTACGTTGCCTAATGGGCTTTTACTTTTTCGAGGCCATTCTTCAACTTGCACAATTGCTTTTTGTCCATGCTTTGCTCCATTCAAGTTTTTTTGTGGAATAAAAATATCATAAGGCATGTTTCTACCATCGGGAATTAAAAATGCATAAGTGCCAGTTATTTCTACGATACCTACAAATGTATTTGTTGTTCGTTTAATTATTTCAACTACTTCGCCTTCGAGCAAATCTACTCGGCGACGAGCATACAAATAAACTTTAACCAAATCGCCAGTTAGAGCGTGATTTAAGTTCTTTTGAGAAATAAATATTTCGTCGCTTATTTCGTCGGATACAATTTTACCCTCACCATTTCCTTTTAACTCAACTATTCCATTTACATATCCTTTTGGCGAACATAATTTATATTTACCTGTATAAACCTCATCCAATACTTTAAATTCAGTTAAATCTTGCAACGATAATATTACAAGTTGCTTTTCTACTTCTTCCTCAATACCTAATCGACCGCATACTTGTTTATAATTAAATGTTTGCGATGGATTATTGCTAAAAAGGCCATGAACTAAGCCTTTCACAGCTTTTTTATTTAATTTTTGACGTTTAGTCCTGATTTTTTTTCCCATTTTTTGTTACTGTTTAATATACAAAGATTGCAAATATTAATTAATTTTGTGTAAAACAATTGTTAAATGAAAGTTAACATTACATTATTATTTATCTTTTTATGCAATTTTACTTTTGCACAAGAGGTTACATTTGAAGGTATTGATACAAAAAACGACACAACTTTTTTAAAAGGGACTAACCAACCATTTACTGGTAAAGTTGTTGCTTTTCAAGTAAATGGGAAAAAATCGATTGAAATTGAATATAAAAATGGACAAGAAACTGGCACAAATAAAACATGGTATCAAAACGGTAATTTAATGAACCAAACTCAATTAACTAATGGCAAAATTGATGGACTTTGGATTGATTATTACGAAAACGGACAAAAACAAAACGAAATAACATACGAAACTGATTACATGAACGGACCTTGTACACGTTGGTATAACAACGGACAAATAAAAGAACAGGGAAATTATATGCATTGTCGTGAAAATGGAAAATGGACTTATTATTTTGAAAACGGACAAAAACAAAGCGAAGGCGAATATAATAAAGCCGAAAAAATTGGCACTTGGACAGAATGGAACGAAAAAGGAGAAATAATTAATACTGGAAAATAATATTTATTAATATAATTTACTATTTAGGTTTCGACCAGAAATCATTAGGATTCATTGAATAAAAGTCGGTAAAAATTAAAACACCATTCCCTTTATTTTTCTTTATGTTTTTATAACCTAAATAGTCTAACGGTATTAATTCACAATATTTAACAACTTTGCCTTTCTTATAAGTCTCACAGTCAAATTCACTATTTATTGGACATTGAAATCTGTATAAATTTTTTGCCATGTAACTTATTAAATAGTCTTCTTTATTTCTAGATGAATTATGATTCCAGTTTGCATCGGGATTAAGTATTAATGGCTTTTCATTTATTAATCTTTCGCGAACTTCCTCTATTGATAACAATTCGCCATTTTCGTTCATTACATAAGCTTCGTTTGTTGGATCCATCCATATCCATTTTTGCAATGTGTTAGAAAAAACCATGTTTATAACATGGCAGTCATTATCAGTTGAATCTTTTGGCAAACAGGTTACAAATCTTGACTTAAAGTCCATCGATAAATATATTTCATTTAAAATAATTGCTAACCCTCTACAATTTAAAGTTTTATTTTCTTTTTTGCAGGTCGAAATAAGATCTAACGCATTTAATTTTTCTATATTTCCGTTTGTTCCATCATGAGTAATGTTATTGTGTACCCACCTCATTAAATTAATAAATTTCGATATTTCATTACCATTGCCAGCAATTGAATCTAATTTATATAATTTGCGCAATTTTACTAAATTAGTGTCTTTATATGATTGATATGTGAATTCTGGAAATATTTTTTTTTCATTAACATTATACTCCGATGCTTTTTTTAATATTTCTAAATTTATTAGGAAATATTTTTTTGCATAATTTAAACAATCAACAAACCTTTTTTCTTTTCTAATATTATCTAAATCAGTATCTACCAATAAATGTCCATAATCGTTGAATTTTGATTTTTCTAAATATTCTAAAGCTTTCTGATTATTACCAACCAATGAATATGTACACGAAAAATTATAATACACACCACTTAATAAAGGTTCAAATGCAATTTGAGTTTTTTTATCTAATTTATTATAACTTAATACAAATTTATCAAGTATTTTACCATAAGTTGCTGTATCCAAATTTTGATAAGCAATTCTCATTAAACTATCTTGTTTGTTTGCATAATTTGAGAATTCTATTTCACTATTTATTTGCCCAAATGAAATAAATCCAACAAATAGCAAAATAATTGAAAGAAAATTTTTAAGATTCATATTTTTGTTTTTTTATTAGGTCAAAATGTTTT
>JAVHRJ010000371.1:0-2896 GCA_036171595.1 Bacteroidales bacterium | reverse complement strand
GAAAAGGAAACAGTGCAAATTTCATTGCTATAACGAATAATCTAGACTGGATATGGACATTCACTATATAGCAGAGTTATTAAGTTAAAAAAGAAAAAGAATTATATATTAAAACACTATAGGAAACACGTATTATGAAAAACTAAAACGACAACCTTTTTAATATCTAAATCAATGGATGCTACAAATAAAACCAAGGAAGAACTTCTATCTGAAATACAAGAACTAAAACAGAAAGAAGAAAAAAACAGAACCAATTTAAAACATTGGCAAATGGCTTTCAATGCAATTGATGATTTTGTTTTATTACTATCGCCCAATCTAGATATAATTGAAATGAATCAGGCTTGCTTGTTGCATTTTAAAAAAGAGCGTAGTGATCTAATTGGTAAAAAATGTTACGAAATAATACACCAAACAAATGCTCCAATTCCTGAATGCCCATGTTTACAAGTTCTACAAAAAAAACAAACCTTAAAAAGCGAATATGTAAAAGGCGGAAAAACAATGGAGCTATCTGCATGGCCTGTTTTTGGTAATTCCGGTGAGATAATATCACTCACACATATTATGAAAGATATAAGCAAACAAAAAAATGACGAACAGCAAATCAATCAACAATATCAGGAACTACAAAGATTGAATGCAACAAAAGATAAATTTTTCTCAATCATTGCACACGATTTACGCAGCCCATTACTTACAATTTCAGGACTTACCGAGTTATTGATTGATAAAAAAACAGATCTGAACAATTTTGAAAAACTAAACAAATACATTGAATATATTCATGATAGTGCAAATAATGCTTTGAACTTAGCAGATAATCTGCTCAATTGGGCAATGATGCAAAAAGGGAAGATGGAAGTGTTCCCCGAACGAATTGATCTCACTGATTTAATAAACGAAAAAATCGAAAAATATAAGCCAAATGCTATTAAAAAAAAGATTACAATCGACCAATCTATTCATTCGCATTATTTTGTTTATGCAGATAGCAATATGCTAAAAACAGTATTACGAAATTTATTATCTAATGCCATAAAATTTACAAATGAGAATGGTGCTATTCAAATTAATTTAGCAAAGCACGAGAATCTTGTTGAAATATCTGTAGCAGACAATGGGATAGGAATATCAGAAGAGAATATGTCGAAACTGTTTTGCATCGATGAAAGTCTAAAAACCAGAGGGACAGCCGACGAATCAGGAACAGGATTGGGATTGATTATTACAAAAGAATTTGTGGTAAATAATGGTGGTAAAATATGGGTGGAAAGCAAACTTGGAAATGGTTGTGCTTTTAAATTTACTTTACCATTGTGTGAAACAGAAGAAAATTAAATTCTGAAAATGTAAAAAAATAAAAGAATAATACATATAATTGTGATAGACATTCACACAATAAATTATTAACTAAAATTGGAATTAGTATGAAAAATTTTACCGAATTATTAAAGTTCATCTCTATGTTTATTTTTGCGAACATAGTGCTTTCTTCTTGCAACACCTACCATGTTGTTTCTTGTAATGATTTTGAACAAAAAGGAATACATCTAAAACAGATACAACATTTTTTCCCTAAACATATATTTTCCCAAAAGTCAAATTTCAAAGAAAACATAAACAAAAAAAATGAGCAAGGTCTGACTGTATTTAACAATCAAGAAACAAACAATATCCCATCTGATAAACAAACATTTGAAATAGATGATAGAACCAAGATAGAGAGTATTGAAAACGACAATTTATCCAACAATATTAGCTTGACTGAAAATTATGAGGATGCAATAAATTCGTCAAATGCAATATTTAAAAATAGACTATCTGCTAGTATTTCTAATGCAACAACTGACTTATCTAATTTATATCAGAATAGAAACATCAATGCAAAATCATTTAAAAATGAGTTCACCAAAATTGAGAAAAATTTTAAAGCAGAAATTAAAAATATTGTTACCACCAATAGTAGTATGAAGTCACAGAGCAGAACTAAAGGGGATGGATCAGGATTGTCTATTACCGGCTTTATTTCAAGCATAATTGGGTTAATTGTCGCCGCAGTAATTTTCGGATTGATAGCGGTTGTATTTTCATGTATTGGATTAAGTAAGGGAGGTCGTAAAGGTTTAGCAATAGCCGGATTAATTATTGGGGTAGTTGATTTAATTTTTGGATTTTTAATACTTGCAGGTGCGATTGTATTATGATTTTACTCTTTTATTAATTTTGTTTCATCATATAATTTTTCCAACATTCTTATTCTAAACCGATGATTCAAATTATTATTTTTTTGAATTTGATCTTCTAAAACAGCTATTAATTCGTATTTCAGATCAGGTTCTTTATTTGAGATTTCATATAAAATTTTTGAACTGTAGTGTTTAACAGCAATTGCTTCAGATGCTCCATTGAGAAATCTAAAACAATGATCCACCAATAAGCCTGTCATTTCATCATTTAAACGCTCATTATATGTAAAAAAGAATTTCAAAAAACTTCTTTTCACACCTTCATCGTAAGAACCTATATTTTTTAATATTTCTTCAATATATGGATTAAAATAATCGGGATTTATTGCTGTACACATTTCTGCAACATGAGCGGCACGCATTGATAGCTGATGTTTTTTTGCAAATGCAAGTTGCATCAGATCGTTAAAATATTGTGGATTTTTCGCAATAAAATCAACAGCAAATTCAGCTATAGCACGAGAACTGTCAACCAATATCGTTTCAAAATTTATTGCATCTTTTTGTGGAGAAATATTCATTTTAGTCTCCCAACTTAAAACTTAAAACTATTGTACGAATTGAATTATACAAAAAAATCAGATATTGAGGCAGCCTCTTTAGGACAAGCTGTCCATGACTTGCTCAGCAAAAACATGCACCTT
>JAVHRJ010000370.1:0-2899 GCA_036171595.1 Bacteroidales bacterium | reverse complement strand
CAAAATGAAAGTTCGGCGTATAAATAACCTGATAAATTAATAGAACTATTTAATGTGATATTTGTATTAGCACCATCGGCATAATTTCCAGTTGGCGAATCGGCAAAGCTTTTTGATGCTGAATAATAATTTGTTGAAGTTGTATTCCAAGTTGTCGATGTCCAATTATTCATATTGTTTGCAACATCATAAAAAATATCTACTGGAGTTCCAAATATTTTTATTATTGTGTCGGAATAATAAACGCCATAAGAGTTTTGAATTTTGTACACATAAGAAATTATTTGTCCCGGTATTAATGATGGTGATAAGGTTACATCAATAGAATCGGAACTTGATTGTAAAAAGTGCATATTGTTAAAACTAACCGGTGAGCTAGTAGCTGTTATTGCTGAGTTTGTTGGAATAATTGAAATATTAAAAGTTGCTGGAGTGTCGAGTCCTAAGCTTTGAATATTAAATTTTAAATAGCCAGAGTTACTTATAAATTTGGAGTTAGCATCATTTATTTCGGCATATTTACCAGCAAAAAGTGCAAGATAAAAATTCATTTCTGCAAAAGATTTAGCAATAGGTTCAATTCTTGTACTTTGTGGCCAAAATCCATCGTTACCATCGCCAGCTTCGGGCGAAAATCCAAATATTTTATTTTTTGTATTTTGTTCTCCATAAAACCAATCTACCGAGCCACCATTTGCATTGTATGATAATGTTTGATATGGTGTACCATAAGCAAATCCATTACTTTTAGTCATTATTTGAGCATATTTTCTAAAAATTGCAGAATCGGGAGTTAGTAAATTATCGTAGCTCCATGGAATTATTAAAATATTACTATAGCAATGATAATCTATACAAAGTTTAAAATTTTTGCTTTCGTCAAAAGCTTTCATAATTTGAGTTTCTGCTTCTGAAAAACCAGCGGTACCACGATAAGTTTCGTCTGATATATTAGGCGAGGAGCCAACATCATCATATCCCCATTGATAGCCGTAGTTTCTGTTTAAATCGATTCCTTTTGGATTACCACCTGTAACTCTACAATTTTTTCGTTGCATGCCACCTCCACTTGGATTTGTTGTTTGATTTAGTTTATATCCATCTGGATTTACGCAAGGGACAAAATATAACTCTGTATTATCTAAAATATATTTTACTGTGGAATTTGTATTGTAATTTTCTAACAAATAGTACATGTAAAAAAATAATTGCTGCATACCCATAGGTTCGCGAGCATGAGTTAATGCACTATAAAGAACTTCAGGCTCTGGTTCATCAATATCAGGATTGTCTGAAATTTTAACCATCCATATTTTTCTACCTTCAATTGTTGTAGTTGAGCCAAGTTGTTGTCTTATAGATACTAGGTTTGGGAAACGTTGACGCATACTATCAAGTTCTGTCATTATTTCTTCGTACGAATAATATCCACCAACAGAGCCTAGCGAAAAATATTGTGGTGATTGAAATTTATCTACCGAACAAGCAGCAGCATTTATGTTTTTTTTTTTAGATGAAATGCTATCTGTAGTGTTTTTGTTTCTTTCAGCGTAATATTTAGAAACATCATCAATAATTATTTCATACCTAAACCCATTATCACTTATTTTTTTTATTTCATTTTCAGAAAAATCTGAAATAATAAATTGATCTTTTTTTATAGTACCATTATCAACAGCAACTCCTATTGAAGCTAATTTATTTAATCCTCCTTTATCAAAGTAAACTTTTGCTTTAGAGTATTTTAATGTTTCTTGCGAATAAGAATTAAACGATAAAAACGATGTTAAAAAAACAACCGATATAACTAAAAATATTTTTCTCATAAATGTGAATTTTATCATTATAAAGATAATGTGAATTATTATATGTTTTTATTTTTTTTATAAAAAATACTGTCTGCAATTTTTTAATCCCAATCCCAATCGGAATAGTGGTGATGACTGCTCCTGCTTGAGCTTGAAAAGCCACTATCAGCAATTGGTAGTTTAAAATATAAACCTATACAATTACTTTTTTCTTTATTTACCCATCTCATTCTGTAATCGACTCCAATTAAATAATTAGCCCAAATTGAACTTTGAATTCCAAAATGAGTTTTGTTTTCATTAGTGTTTATTTCGAGTAAGGGGCCAAGCGAAATTCCAGCTACTAAAATGCCAGTTTGTAATTCGCTATAAATTCGAATTTTTTTCGACTCAAATTCAATTCCGCCATCAATACTGTAAAAAAAGTGTTCTAAATTCCAAAATGAACATTCTAATGCATATGAAAAATGATTTTTCCCATTATTAAAATTATAGTGAACCATTGGGCCTATAGTCCATATTTGTTGGGAAAAACAATTGAAAAATATAAAAAAAAACAAACTAATAACAACTATTTTTTTATTCATATTTAAAAAAAGTAATTTAATATATGCATATTTACAAAGTTAAGGTTAAAAATTTGTAAAAATTTTTATGTTCGTAAAATTTTATGTTTTTTTGTATAAATTTTAAAAACATGAAAAACTTATCTTTAATAATTAATGCGGCTCTTTTTATAGCTGTTGTAGTTTTATTTGCTTTGCATTTTAATACAAAATCGGGTTCTAAAAGTGATATTGGAAAATTAAATTCAAAAAAAGCAAATAATATTAATATAAATGATGACATTGCTTATATTAACGTTGACTCATTATTAAAAAAATATAAATTTTATGAAGAGCTTGAGAGTAAACTCTTGGAAAAGCAAAAGGGAATGGAAGCAAATTTAAATAGTAAATCTTCGTCTTTTGAAAGAGAAGCAGCAGAATTTCAAAAAAAAGTTCAAAATAATAGTTTTTTAAGTCAAGAAAGTGCACAACGCCAAGAACAAGAATTAATGGAGAAACAGCAAAATTTATATAAACTTCGTG
>JAVHRJ010000369.1:0-2901 GCA_036171595.1 Bacteroidales bacterium | reverse complement strand
GAAGCTATATGGCTATTATAGTTAATTAAGATTGTAAAATATTTATCATTTATTACCTGTATAATTGTATTTGTGATTATTATAATTTATCTCATCATATTTATCCATAAATCATTTTAAACACAATTTACAATTATTCTGTTTTTCATTGATTAGTTCTCATTTTTACAATAAAAAGATTATTGGAATTATCAATCCCATTAAATTTAACATTATCAAATGAGGCATTTTTACTACTTAACTTGCCTGTTACGTAGAGGTTTTGTTTTTTGTCAACAAAAATGCCTTCACCATTATCAAGGTCAATTCCACCGTAGCTTTTTACCCAAAGCACATTGCCTAATGGATCTAATTTGGCAATAAAAATATCAGGTGACCAACCATTACTATCTGAATTTGTGTTGGCATTAGTCAGTGAATATGAATCAAAGTCAATTTTCTGAGAATAATCGCCTACAATATATATGTTCCCTTCACTATCTATAGTAATGTCATTAGCTTCATCAGATTTATTGCCCCCAAAATTCTTTTCCCATAATACCCTACCGTCACTATCATATTTAACAATAAACACATCAGCTGAACCATCATAGTTTGCTATATTATTTAATGTGTTTTTGCCAAATTTTAGAGTTCCGCAGTTAAAATAACCTGTAATGTAAATTTCTCCTGTTTTATTCACGATTATAGCTTCTGGATCAACTTTTTTCGAAGCCGTTTCGTCTACAGTCGCCCATAATATCTTACCCTGTGCATTGAATTTAATAAGAAGAAAATAAGGGCCAAGATTTTGCCTAGTAAAAGTAGAATCACCAACTTTAAGAGATGGACTATTGAAATTTGCAATGATGTAAATATTTTCATCGTGATCAACAACTAACTTTACTCCAAAGTCAAACTCATCTCCTCCAATACTTATAGCCCAAAGAACATTGCCAGAAGCATCCAATTTTAATGTAAAAAGATCTCCGATTCCTTTATTAATTAAAGTAGTTGAACCGAAAATCATTTTCTCACTTGTAAAATAACCTGTCACATACAAATTATCAAAATCATCTGTTGCAATACTTGTTCCTACTTCTCTGCCCGTGCTTCCGAATGATTTAGCCCATAACACATTGCCTGAAGTATCCATTTTTGCAACAAAAACATCATCTTCGCCAGCCCTCTTAGTTAACTTTATATTTCCAAAGGTTATAGTTGGACTGTTAAAGTAGCCGGTAATATATAATTCATTTTTTTTATTAATTGAAATGCTATGTGATTTTTCATCTCTTAAACCCCCATAGCTTTTAGCCCATAATAAATTTCCTAATGAATCATATTTAGCAACAAACACATCGTAACTTCCTTTTCCTTTTAATATAATTTTGTCAAAAGTAATGTCAGTTTCATTTGCACATCCAGTAACGTAAACATTACTTTCTGTATCGGTTATAATACCGTTGATTTCGCATTCGTACTTGCATTTAATGGTATTGAGTAATTTTGTTTGTGCATAGGTTGTGTTTATATACAATATCAATAATATTGTTATGTATTTTGGCAGTTTCATTAATAACCTTTTAGATTGATCATTCTTTTGAAAAGGAAATTGAAAAATTTGTCATACTTTATTTAATCTGAAAAGAATTCAGGTGGCATTTAAAAAAATACCAGAGGTTTAAATTATTTACATAATTCGTTTACATATTGAATTGCTTCATTAATTCCCAATTCTTTTGCTGATTTCATATCATCACAAAATCCACTTTTATCAGCTGGATCATTTGTTTTTGCAAATTTTTCTCCTTTACAAATAGCTCTTTTATAATATGACTCACCAACACCATTGCCATTCATCGAGATTACTTTGGAGTAATCAGATATAGCCTCATTCCAATTTTTCGAAACTTGATTTAAGTATGCTCTCAACAAAAAATATTCAGGTATTGTTTTATTTAGTTCAATTGCTTTTTCGACATAAGTTCTAGCTTCGTTGTCTCTCTGCATGTCATACATTAAACGACCACACGAGTATATTGTTATATCATCAGTAGGATTAAGTTCACAATGTTTTTTCAAATCTGAAATTCCGTCATCTTTTTTACCTAATGCATATTTGCTCATTCCAGTTTGGTAAAACGGCATAAAATAAGGGTTTTTAGAAGTAGCGGTTTCATATAATGATAATGCATCAGAATATTTTTTTTGTTTATAGTAAATATCTGCTTTGCCTGAATATCCTTCGTAATCATTTACATCATTAAGTAATAGCTTATTATATTCAGCAATAGCTTCGTCATCTTTATTTAACAAGGAATAAATGTATGCTTTAGAAACAATTGCTCTTTTATCAGTTTTATTTATTTCAATTGCCTTATCACAACTCATTATTGCTCCTTCATAATCTTTTGCAGTATATTTTTCGTTTACTTCAATCATTACTTTATCGTATGGAGTATTAAAGTCTTTTGCTAATAATGTTTTCCATCTTGGATCTGATTTAAGTTTTTCGAAATCTGTATCCTTCTCAATATAACTGTTCAATTGTTTAAATTCCGATGTTTGACTTTGTTCTAAAGCTTTGAAGGCCTCATCAATCTTACCTTGAAGAGCATAACAACATGCCAAATTGTAGGTGCTTCTGTTTTTCATCAATTCATTATCCTTAATAAAATCGCTAATAGCATTTTCGTACTTTGCTAATTTATAGTAAGAAACTCCACGATTTGCAAAAGCATCAGCAAGATCAGCTTTCTCATTAATAGCTTGAGTAAAAAGCGTGATGGCTCCTTCGTAATTACCACTTAGATAAACCCCATAAGCTTTGTTGTATGTAAAATAAGCATTTTGTCCGATGCTTGAAAATGCGAAAAATAAAAACGCAGAAAAAAAAATGTTTTTCATAGAAATAAAATT
>JAVHRJ010000368.1:0-2910 GCA_036171595.1 Bacteroidales bacterium | reverse complement strand
AAATAGTTATACTTATGCACAAAAAACTGAAATTGGAATTATATATTCGCCTATTCTAGTTAGCAAACTTACTTTCGATAAAAATTATATAATTTTTAATGATTACACTTCATTAACAGCTGGTGATAATAAATTTCACACATATTTCACAGGAATTTCAACGGGAGTTTTTTGTAAATATAAATACAATAAAAATGTGTTTTCTCAAATAGAACTCGATTTTTTTGGCAATAATTTTGGTGCACAAATACCAGATTGGGCATCTTCTAGAAAAAAGAATTTCACATATTCTAGTATCGATATCCCATTTATTTGTGGATATACTTTAAATCCCGGAGGAAAATTTAAGTTTAAAATATACGGTGGGTTAAATAATAAATTTGGGAAATTTATTACTGCTTTTTATTCAACATTAACATATACTATAAATGATAATATGAATCAGGAATATTATTATGCCGATAAAATTAGAAAAAAAGAACTAATAAAAAAGATTAATTTTTATTATTTAAATGTTATTGGTGGAATTGGAATATCAAAGTATGGAACATCGGTTGATATAAGGGTAGAAAAAAACATAACAAATCTCAATAAAGTTAAAAATGAATATAATGCAAATTTTAATGATTTATTTCTAATTCGATTATGTCTTTTTCACACAATTAATAACAAAGAGCAAAACAAAAAATAATCAAATGAAATATTCAAAAATAATAATATTGCTATTTGTTATTTTTATTTCTTGTAATAAGAAAGAAGACCAATTGGTTAAAAACTATTATTCATGTGGAGTAATAAGTACCGAATTATTAAGCCATACTTCTAAACAAGCTGTAATTAAAGTTAGATTTTTTGTGTTAGATAAATCAAATAATGGAGGACTAATAAAACAAAATATTTTAAATAACATTACACCTATTAGTTCATCTGCAGGCAATTCTGAATATTTAGCAACTATTGATAGTTTTAAAATTATTACAACCCCAAATATCGGAAATTCTTCTACTGCTGTTTTAATTAGTGATGGCTTAGATCAAACTATTAATATGGAAGATTATAGATTTGCTATGGAACCAACAGTTAGAAAGATATTACATAGTTCAGTACCAAACAATGAAGTTCTTTTAGCAAAAGTTAGTAATAATAATAAGCCAATTGAAATAATTAACAATGGTTACACAAGAAATGCAAATGAGTTAGATTTAAAAATTGCTGAAATTTATAAAAATGGAAATTACACCGCAACAGACACGCTTCCTCTATTAGAAGCAATTGATTCGTTAATTAATTATATGAATGTTAAATCTACTTACTCAAACAAAAATTTAATAATACTTTATTCGCGTAGAGTAAATTTCTTGCAAAATGTAAATTTAAATACTTTGATTAATAAGGCAAAACAAAGCAATATTAAATGTCACTTAATTGAAGTTGCTCCTACATTTACATGGGAAAATAATGAATTAAGAAATTTTATTGTAAAATTAAATACAATTACTAACGGAGTTTACTTTGAGAAAAATTTGTATAGTAACTATTATTACGATAATGGTGAATTACCAATGGAGGTGCTACAGTTTTCGGGTAAACTCCCAAATATGTTAGAGGGAAATTTTCAATGCTTTGAGGCTATTTGGACAATTAATACTTCATCAACTTTTAACACTGGCTCTGTTTATACTACCGAATTTATAATAAAACTAAGCACAAATTACGAACAAAAAGATATTGATGTTCCTTTTCATTATTTTATAAATCCATAATTGAAATGAAAAAATATTTTATATTTTTTTTGTTAATTGGAATATTGTTATTTAAATCGCAATGTTTTAGTCAAAATCCTGAACTTACTTTGCAAACAGGACATTCCGGAGGCTTAAAATGTTTTGCATTTAGTTACGATGGAAAATATTTAGCAAGCGTGGGAAAGGATAATGTAATTATAATTTGGGACTTTATAATAGGCAAACAACTAAAAATTTTGAATGGACATGTCGGAAAAATTAACTCAATAAAATTTTTTAACCAAAGTTATAACATTATATCTGCTGGTGATGATGGCAAAGTTATTTATTGGGATATTAAATCAGGCAATGTTATTAATTCTCTTAATTTAAATAAACCAGTATATTCTATCGATATTAGTAAAAACGATTCTTTATTAGCAGTTGCAGGTTACTTCCCTGAAATAAAGATTTGGAAAATTAATGCTGAATGGATGTTTTTTAAAAATATTCCTGTTTGGGATAAAAAAGATAGTTTAATTTATGTTAGAACTTCAACCGTAAAAGGTAAAAAAACTTTTTTAACTAATTCTGTTTGCACGTTATTAAAATTTAGCAATAATAACAATGAAATTTTTGCTACTCGTGCAACTATACATTCAATTAATAATGAAATTAGGTTATGCGAAGCAATTTACTGTAATGTTTCGTTAGGAACTTTTATTAAAATTCGCGAAAAGGCAAATAGTTTTTGCTATGCAAACAACTATAAAGATATTATTTTGTCAGTTTTCCCTTCAAAAATTATTAGTCTTGATATTGTTAAAAACAGAGTAAATTTTACTAAGATTGGAAATTTCAAAAAATACAATTTTTTGCAAATTGCTGTAAACGCAAACGATTCGGTAATAGCTTCGTTGAATGAAGATGGACTCGTTTATATTTGGAAAAACACTGGACAATATTTAAAAACATTAAATCAACCTGGTTTTATTACCTCTGCAATAATTTTTAATCCTATTAAAAAAAATCTTTTAATTTTTGGCGACGAAGATGGTTCAATTTCTATTTTTGATATTAATTCTGATAATTTTATAAAAAAACTTGAAAGTGGTATTCATTCCATTACAAATCATGCTGTAAATAAATCAGGAACAGTACTTGCAATTGGTTCTAATGATAATTT
>JAVHRJ010000367.1:0-2930 GCA_036171595.1 Bacteroidales bacterium | reverse complement strand
TAATATGTTGAAATATATATTATTAAGCGCCATTTAAGGAGCGACTATATAAAATAATTAACGTGAGTTCGATTTAAGCAAATAATCTATTTTCAATTATTTCAATATTTAAAGAAGGTTTTTTAGGGAAGAAAGAATATGCAATTAAACCCGATAATAAGTTTGTTATGAAGTTGTCAAAACTTCTGTGGCGCGTATGTTCAATTTGGCAGATATTTTTAAGTTGATCATTGACGGATTCAATGATTGCTCTTTTTTTAAGCATTATTTTATCGTGTAAATGCATTAAGCTATTTTTCATATTCTTTCTGATTTTGGTAACTAGGTGAACTCCATCAACAAAAAGTTGTTCAAATAAATCCTTTCCCAGATACCCTTTGTCACCAAATAATTTTCCAAAAATTCGCTTGTGAAAGTTTTCGTTTTTAAGAGGTTCTCTGTCATCAACATTGGCCTGGGTAAACATAAAATCAAGTATTTCCCCTCTGTCATTTATGATTAAATGTAGTTTAAACCCAAAGAACCACCCCAATGAACATTGACCCTTTGTGGCTGCTCCCTTGAATACTTTGTTTTGTTTTTCTCTTTTAATATGACAAGCCCTAAGTGGTGTGGAATCTATAAAAGAAACGCCTGTGCAACTACCCAAACAACAGGTTTTCAAAAAAACACCCATTGGAACGGCTGCCTTTTTCTGCAATTCCACAAATCTATTGTAGGAGACTGTTTCTGGAAATTCATTTTTCATATGTTTTACAACATAATTCAAATAAAAATGTTTCAAATTTCTAAATTGGCCATAATGGAATAAAACCAAAATGGTCATCACTTCACTGTCTGACAATTTAAAGGAACGATTTCTTCGTTTTAAGCCATTATCGCACTCAAGAATGTGTCCGGCCTTTGCTTTTTCAAATTCTTTGCAAAATTCATCAATAATAAAGAAAATTTCAGTAATTTTAGAGGTAGAAATCATAGAGATAGTTTTTAGTTATGTATTTGGTATTCAACACATTAAATATAAAAAACTATCTCTTCTTTTCCAAATATTTTAATACTTTTTATATCGAACTCACGTTAATTAAGTAATGAATCTTTATTTATTCCCTGAAAGTCCAGTTTTAACCAATGGTTATGGCATCATTGTTAATTCTGATTTTATGAAAATCACACCTTTAGAAACTGATAATGTTTATTGGTATACCAACTTTTCAGAAAACCCATTAAAAAGGCAAGGGCATGAGATTTTAAAACGGCCAAATAAGATAAGCTATAAAAGGTTTAAAAACATGCTTTTATTAAAAGTTGGTGCTGAATTAAATTTTAATGAAATATTATTTTTAAAAAATAAAAATTTTAATGAAATTTTTTGTGGTGATGTATTATTTTATCGAGCAATACGAAAATTGTTTCCGTCAAAACTTATTACTGTACGTTTTCATAATTGTTTTTCTAGGATTTTAGATAGAAAAAAATTGTTGGGTATAGATTTAGATTTAAAATTTAATATAGATTTAAATTTGATGTACTCTTTAGAAAAGGAAATATTTAAAGATAAAAATGTAATAAAAATATTTCTTTCTAAGGAGGATGAGGGTTATTATCAACTTATCACAGGTCGTAACGATTCAACAATTTGGGGTGTTGATGTTGATATTGAAAAAGGATTTGGAAATAGAATGGTTAGAAAACAAAGTAATAAATTGGTTTGGTTTGGAGGTGTAGAATCTCATAAAAAGAAATCTATAGTGTGGTTCATTGAAAACATTTTTCCAAAAATTAAAGAAAAAATACCAGAAGTAGAGTTACATCTGTGGGGTAATAGAACAAAAAAGTTTAATAAACCACAATTGAATATTTATGGGTACGGTTTTTACGCGGGTAGTGGATTTCCTATGAAAGATAATGCTTTGTATATAAACCCTGATATAATTGGCGGAGGTGTTAAAATAAAATTGAAGACTTATCTAGAAGATGGTATTCCATTTATAACAACACCTTTTGGATTTGAAGGATATGACAAAGAATTAATAGATAATGAATATTGTCTTGTAAGAGATTCAGATGATTGGACTGCTACGATAATTAATTTTTTAAAAAATGATTAAAGTAAATTAAATGAAAATATTATTAATTTCAGCAGTTTTCCCACCAGAACCTATTGTTTCTGCATCATTATCTAAAGATATTGCTTCTGAATTGTCAAAAAAAAATAAGGTTACTGTTCTTTGCCCAAATCCAACAAGACCACATGGCTTTATTTTTGAAAAAGAAATCGCCGATAAAGATTACAAAGCTGTCAGACTAAATTCTTATACCTGTTCTGAGTCTAAAATATTTGGTCGCTTAAGGGAAAGTTACAGTTTTGGCAAACATTGCTTTATGTATATTGCCAATAATAAAGATAAAATCGATGTGATTTATGCGAATACTTGGCCTTTGTTTGCGCAATATTTTGCGGTAAAGGCTGCCAAAAAATATCATATTCCAATCACAATACATGTGCAGGACGTGTATCCGGAATCATTGTCTAACAAGTTACCTGTACTAAATCCCTTACTTAATTTTTTTTTATTGCCAATTGATAAATATGTGTTAGGAAATGCAACCAATGTAATTGCTATTTCAAATAAAATGAAAAATTATCTTGCTAGTACAAGAAAAATAAATATAGATAAAATTGAAGTTGTGCAAAATTGGCAGGATGAAGAAGCTTTTATTAATTATGATTTGTCAGCAGGTCAAAATCAGTCCGCAAAAAACACACTTACATTTATGTATCTTGGCAATATTGGACCTGTAGCTGGGATAGATTTTTTAATAGATGCTTTTGCAAAAGCAGATTTGAAAAATGGGAGATTGGTGATTGCTGGTTCAGGTTCTCAAAAGAAATCCCTTCAGGATAAAGTTCAGCTAATAGGATTAAACAC
>JAVHRJ010000366.1:0-14563 GCA_036171595.1 Bacteroidales bacterium | reverse complement strand
TTTAATTTCATTTAGTTTGTTTAAAGCGTCAATAGGAGTTAGATTATTTACATCTAAATTTTTTATTTCGTCACGAATTTGTTTTAGTATAGGGTCGTCTAATTGAAAAAAAGAAAGTTGTAAGCCCTCGCGATGTTCAGCAATTTGGCTAATGGGTTTAGCAAGCGAGTTTTTTTTATGAGATTTTTCGAGATCTTTTAATATTTCGGAACTACGTTTTACAACTGATTTTGGCATACCGGCCATTTCAGCAACATGAATACCAAAACTATGTTCGGTTCCTCCTGGTTGAAGTTTTCGTAAAAAAATTACTTTGTTATTTATTTCTTTTACGCTAACGTGAAAATTTTTTATTCGGTTAAAAGAATTTTCCATTTCGTTAAGTTCGTGGTAATGAGTTGCAAATAAGGTTTTTGCATGACTATTCGAGTGTTCGTGAATATATTCTGTTATTGCCCAAGCAATTGAAATTCCATCGTAAGTACTTGTTCCGCGACCAATTTCGTCTAGTAAAATTAAACTTTTAGCTGAAATATTATTTAATATGCTTGCTGTTTCAATCATTTCTATCATAAAAGTCGATTCTCCTTGCGAAATGTTATCCGATGCACCAACTCTAGTAAAAATTTTGTCAACAATTCCAATTTTAGCTTCTTTAGCGGGTACATAGCTTCCAATTTGTGCAAGAAGTACAATTAATGCAGTTTGTCTTAGTAAAGCAGATTTTCCCGACATGTTTGGTCCAGTAATAATCATTATTTGTGTATTGTCTGAATCTAATAAAATATCATTTGAAATATATGGCTGTTCTGGGGGGAGTTGTTTCTCTATTACTGGATGACGGCCAGCAATTATTTCAATAATATTTGAATTATTTAAATTAGGCTTACAGTAGTTATTTTCGGTTGCAAGTTTTGCAAACGATAACAAACAATCTAACCGTGCAATTAATGAAGCGTTTAATTGAAGTGTAGGTATAAACTCTGCAATTGATGCAATTAAAAGGTTATAAATTGTGGTTTCGAGTTGAAGAATTTTTTCTTCGGCACCAAAAATTTTTTCTTCATATTCTTTTAATTCATTAGTAATATAACGTTCAGCATTTACAAGTGTCTGTTTTCTAATCCAATCGGCAGGAACTTTATCTTTGTGGGTATTTCTTACTTCAATATAATATCCAAAAACATTATTAAAACTAATTTTTAATGATGGTATTTGTGTTTTTTCAGCTTCTGTTTGTTGAAGTTTTTGCAAAAATTCTTTTCCTCCATTTGCTATTGCTCTTAAATTATCTAATTCGTCTGATACTCCCGAAGCAATAACATTACCTTTATTAATTTGAACAGGTGGATTTTCATTAATTTGTTTTGTTATTTTCTCTAAAATTGAAATGCAAGGGTTAAGTTGCTCTTCAATATTTTTAAGATTGTTTTCGTTACTGATTATACAAATTTCTTTAATCGGATTAATAACATTTAAAGCAATTTTAAGCTGTACTACTTCTCTTGGGTTTACTTTTGCGATAGCAACTTTTGAAACAAGTCGTTCTAAATCACCTATTTGTTTTATGAGAGTTGAAATATTGTTCACAACATCTTGATTGTTAACAAAATATTCAGTAGAATTTAATCGATGGTTAATTGCTTCTAAATCTTTTAATGGAAAAGCAAGCCATCTTCTTAAAAGCCTTGTTCCCATTGGTGTATGCGTATAATCAATTACGTCAATTAATGTTTTTGCATTTTCGTTTGCTGAATAAAAAATTTCGAGATTACGAACTGTGAATTTATCTAACCATACAAAATCATCGTTTTCAATTCTAGAAATAGTTGTAATATGTTGAATTTTATCATGTTGTGTGATATCTAAATATTGTAATATTGCTCCAGCAGCAATAGTACCCATGCTTAGTTCTGATATTCCGTACCCTTTTAATGATGTAGTTCCGAAATGTTTTAAAAGCCTTTCGTTTGCTGTATCGCGATTAAAAAGCCATTCGTCTAGTTTATAAAAATAAAATTTATTGCCAAATAACTCATTTATTTCTTGATTTTTTGAACGCTCGTATAAAACTTCTTTTGGCTGAATGCTCTGTAATAACTTGTCTATTTGTTCAATTGTGCCTTCAGATGTCATGAACTCACCAGTTGAAATATCTAAAAAAGCTATACCTGCTATTTTTTTATCGAGATGAATACAAGCAAGAAAATTATTTTCGTTGTTAATTAATACATTTTCATTTGTTGTTACTCCAGGAGTAACAAGTTCAGTTACACCTCTTTTTACAATGTTTTTAGTTAATTTTGGATCCTCTAATTGGTCGCAAATTGCAACACGTTGACCAGCTCTTACTAATTTTGGTAAATATGTGTCAAGTGCGTGATAAGGAAATCCAGCAAGTGGAGATTCCGATGCGTATCCACTATTGCGACTTGTTAATGTTATTCCTAAAATTTTTGATGTTTTTATTGCATCGTCACCAAATGTTTCGTAAAAATCGCCAACTCTAAATAATAAAATAGCATCAGGATATTTAGCCTTTATACTATTATATTGCTTCATTAAAGGGGAGTTTTCGTTGGCTGCCATTTTTACTAATTTAAGCTTGTAAATATAGCAGTTTAGGTTGGTAAAAAAAAGGTAGTTTGAATGTTGATAAATTGTTTTTAATAATATTTTATTTGCACATTGTTTTTAATTTGCAAAATATTAATTTTATGTTTATTTGTAATTTGTTATAAAAATAAAATAACGAATAATTTTATTACATCATTTTAATCATTTCTTTTACAACATTTTCGGCTCCCTCAGCAATTTCAACAATTGATGATTCGAGCATATAACAAGGGTTAGTTACAATTTTATTTTTTTTATCAACTACAACCTCGCAAGGTTTTGTTTTAATATGAGTTGCACCAAATTTTAAAACATCACTAATTGTTTGTTCGTCGTTGCCAATTGTAAGAGTTACATTTCCAATAACAATAGCAATTAGGGTAGGAGCAATGCACAATGCTCCTATTGGTTTATTTGCTGTTGCAGTATCAATAATAGCTTTTTTTACATCTGGATTTACTTTTGCATTTGAGCCTTTAAATGCGTAATCAGATAAATTTTTGGCTACACCAAAACCGCCAGGAAAAATAAGCCCATCAAAATTAGAAGCTTTAAATGCCGATAATGCTTTTATTTTGCCTCGAGCAATTCGAGCAGATTCAATAAGTACATTTCGTTTTTCATTCATTTCTTTACCCGTAATATGATTAATTACATGCAATTGGTCGATATCTGGTGCAAAAATTTCGTAATCGGCACCTTGTTTTTTAATTGCTAATAGTGTAAGAGTGGCTTCGTGAATTTCTGAACCATCATAAACTCCACAACCTGATAGAATTACTGCGATTTTCTTTAATTTGGACATATTATTAAATATTTGGATTTAATGCGAAAATACTATAAAATTATATAATATTATTAAGTTAGATTTTAAAAAATTATTTTTTTTAATCAAAAGAATTCCTCGAGGCTTTGCCTCGGGGTTTACGTTTTTGTTTTTTTGCCACAGATTACACAGATATTCACAATATAATCTGTGTAAATTTGTGAAATCAGTGGCAACTTTTTTAAGATACCTCGAGGCTCTGCCTCGGGGTAGTTCATTTATGTTATCGAAAAATAAATTTAGATTTTAGTTTAGCTAAAAAATAAATTATTAAAAAACTTATTGCTGTAAAACTGAAATGCTAGTAATTTTTGTTCTTAGTAATTTACATAAATTGCTGAAAAAAATTATTTCCCTTTTCTCTGTAAAATAATTTTAATAGTGTAAATCATTATTTTAAAATCAATATAAAGCGACATGTTTTCAATATATATTAGATCGTATTTTAATCTTTCAATCATTTCGTTAATATTTTCTGCATATCCAAATTTTACCTGACCCCATGAGGTTATTCCAGGTCTTACTTTTTGTAAATGAGCATAATGAGGAGCTTTTTTCATTATTTGCTCAATAAAAAATTGGCGTTCGGGTCGTGGTCCAACAATTGACATTTCGCCTTTAATAACGTTAAAGAACTGTGGAATTTCATCAAGTCGTACTTTTCTCATAAATTTTCCAAACTTTGTAATTCTATTATCGTTTTGGCTCGATAGTGCTGGTCCGTATTTCTCGGCGTTAACATACATTGAGCGAAATTTTATTATTTTAAATGGCTTTCCGTACCTCCCAATTCGTTCATGAGTGTAAAATATTGGTCCTGCTGAAGATATCATTACCCCAATAATTAAAAAAATATAGGCTGGAATTAAAATTATAATTGCAATAATCGAAAATATTATATCAATTAAACGTTTTACATTTAATTGCCACTCGGGCATTAAATCTTTTGAAATTTGAATAAGTGGTGCTGAGTATAATGAAGACATTTTTACACTCCCTGTAATAATGTCGTAAAGTGTTGGTATTACTTTTATTACAAGATTTTTATTGTCAATTTTATTAATTATACTGTTTATTTTGTTATGTTCCGAAGTTTCTATGGCAATTATTACTTCTTCAATATTATTTTTATCTATTATTGCCGATAGTTCATTAATGTTTCCAAGGTGTTTTATATGTTTATCAAGAATATATTTTGGCTTTTCTATAACGCTTACAAAACCAATAAAAATGTTCCCAGCAGATTTTTTTTCGAACTCCATTTGCTTATACAAATCGTATGCTTTTTTGTTACTTCCAATTAGTAAGGTTTTAAAGCCAATTTTTCTTTTTTGTATTTTATGAACTGTTTGAGTTGTAATAATTAAACGAGGTATATATGTTAATATAAATTGTAAGATAAAGAGCATCGAAATTGTTCTGTAATAATTTTTATATGAGAAAACATAGTCATCTAATAACAATGTGAAAAAGATTATTATAACTCCAGCTACTGTAATAGCAATGGTTTGACCTAATTCTTTTAAACGAGAACGATGGTAAACATCTTTATAATAACCTGATAAATAGTTTAGTAATAACCAAAAAAAAGGAATTGAAATTAAACCAATATAGAATTTGTTATCGTAATTTATATCTATTTGATATCCAAAAAATTCCGATTCTATTAGTTTTTTTCTGAGTATGTAAAATATTGTCCAACTAAGGCTTGCAGTAACTAAATCAGAAAAAATATATTTAAATGTTTGTAAACGTTTATTCATTAAAAGTGAATTAATTTAATATTGTCTATTTTAATTTCTCCATTTGTGTAACCCGGTTGCAAGCTACCACCAAACAAAATATTATAATTTATTGCATCAATATTTTGAGATATAATATATGATAAATCAATATAAATATGATTAAACGAATCGGAATGTGGATTGATAAATATAATAGGTGTTTCGATACTCATTGTTAATTTGTTAATTATAACTCCAATTTGAAATGGTTGATTACATTGGTAATCGAGCTCTAAAAACACAGCAGAACCATTTGTTGGAAGCACATATTTTTCGGTCGATTTATATTTAAAAGAGTTACGTACTGTATCGATATAAAAAACGCCATATTTTTGATTTGTGTTAATAGAATCGGTAATTGTATAAAGTAATGTATCGCTATTTGTAACTCTATCGAGTGTAAATCCGTTGTTTTGAAAATTTTCTAGCCAAGCAAATTGCGTGTTTGATAAGTATGTAAAATTAGGGTTAATATTAAGTTGTTGTTCGGGTGTAATATTTGTATCAATTGATATTTGGTTGTAAAAAGGATAAATTATTCTACTTGCCGAAACTCCATTAACTTTAATGCCGGCTCTTAAAATTAAATTATGTGAACCATTTGCAATTATTGGGAAATTAACTGGAACCTCATAAATGCCTTGAATACCTCCATCTAAGTTAACCCAAATATCAGAAATGTTATTTTGCGAGCTGCCTTGTGTAATACTATCGCATAATAAATTAACTTTTGAAATTCTAATATATGCTGGTAACGGTTCTTCTTTATCGAATTTTTTACAACTTGATAACAATATCAATGTTATTGATATTGTGTAAAATATAATATTTAATTTTAGCATAATGCAATAAATGTTCGTTTAACGAAAAATTTGCAAATTTATTGCATGAAATTTAAAAATCGGCAGAAACTTTAATTTTTTCTATAATTTCGTTAGCAACTTTTAGCGCATTAAATCCATCGTCGAGTGTTACTGTAGGTTTTGAATTGTTTTCGATACAATTATAAAATGCTATAAATTCTTTTTTTAATGAATTTTCGTCAATTATTTTACAATCTTTAATTGATAAATCTTTTATAAGTTTTGTGTTAATTGGATGATTTTCATTTTTATTATTAAAATTTATGATTGCCGATTTTTTATTAAGTAAATCAACTGTAATACACATGTTTTTTTGAAAAAAATTATATGTGATTAAATCAATTGGTGATGCTCTATTTGAGGTGATATTTGCAACGCAACCATTATCAAATTCAATGCGAGCATTAGCAAAATCTGAAGTTCCGTTTATGTTTTTTATACCAAGAGCATTAATTTTTTTTAAGTTAGAATTTATAACACTTAGCACAATATCAATATCGTGAATCATTAAATTTAAAACAACAGAAGTGTCAATATTGTGATTTGTAAATTGTTGTAATCTCTGAATTTCAATGTAATATGGGTTTTTAATATAGGGTAGTGCTGCTAAAAATGCTGAGTTAAATCGTTCAATATGCCCAACTTGTACTTTTATTGATGCTTCTTCGGCAAGTTTAATAAGGTTTTCGGCATCGTTAACAGTAATTGTTACGGGTTTTTCAATAAAAACATGTTTTTGTTTTTTTATAGCCTCAACTGCACATGAGTAATGTAATGATGTTGGCACAGCAATATCAATTACTTCAACTTCATTTAATAAATCATTGTAAGAACTAAATGCAGTAATTTTGAATTTTGAAGAAATAAATTTTGATGTAGTTGGATTAATATCGAAAAAACCTACTAAATTAAACTCTGGTATTTTTAGTAATTCTTCAATATGGTATTTTCCGAAATTACCAACTCCAACTATACCAATTTTTTGCATTTAATTATATTTGTTCAAAATTATATTAAAAAGAAAATTTAATTTTGAATTTTATTTTGATTTATTAACATTTTAAGTTTGATAAGCTGTTTTTGTAAAATATTTGTTTGAAATATGGAAGATTCTTATGTTTACAAGGGTTTAAGAAGAAAGTTAGTTGAGGAACTTGCGTCAAAAAATCTGTTTTCTAACGAAATTCTTGATGTTTTAATGAAAGTGCCTCGTCATTTATTTATTGCAAAAGGGTTTGAGTTGTTAGCTTATAAAGATAAAGCTATGCCAATTGAAGCTGGTCAAACTATTTCGCAACCATATACGGTTGCATTTCAAACTCAAATGTTAGAAATAAAACGTGGTGATAAAATACTCGAAATAGGCACAGGTAGTGGTTATCAAACGTCAATATTGCTCGAAATGGGTGCAAAAGTTTTTTCAATTGAAAGACAAAAAGAGCTTTTTAATTCTACGCATTTACTTTTAAATAAATTTGGTTATAATCCACAATTGTTTTTTGGAGATGGGTATTTGGGATTGCCTACTTATGCTCCATTTGATAAAATTATTATTACAGCAGGCGCACCTTATATTCCCGAACCATTAAAAAATCAACTAAAAATTGGAGGAAGAATGGTTATTCCAGTTGGCGAAGAATCGCAAAAAATGATTTTATTAGTAAAAAAAGGAGAAAATAATTTTGAAATAACAGAACATGGACTGTTTAAATTTGTTCCATTAATACAAGGAAAAACAAAATGATAAAAATTAAAGAATTTACATTTAACCCAATTCAAGTAAATTGTTATATTTTATATAATGAGCGTAATGATTGTGTAATTATCGACCCGTCGTGTTATTTCGAAAATGAATATAATTTGTTATATCAATTTATTGATGATAACAATTTAAATCCATTACAATTAATTGCAACCCATTTTCATTTTGATCATTTAATGGGCGTGGCAAAAATTTCAAAAAAATATAATATTCAATTTGCTGGACATAAGGATTATATTTTATTATTTGAAAAATTTAATATTAAAAATCAAATTCAATATTTCGATTTTGAAATGGAGGTTCCTTCAAAACCTGAAATTCTTTTAAAAGATGGTGATATTATTAAATTGGGTGTTGATGAACTAAAAGTTATTCATGTGCCAGGGCATAGTCCATGTGGAATTGCCCTTTATTGTAAAGCACAAAACATCCTTTTTTCGGGCGATATTCTTTTTGATGGAAGTATTGGAAGAACCGATTTTAATTGTGGTGATTATGAATTACTTGTTTCAGGAATACAAAAAAAATTAATTGTGTTACCAGAAAATACTGTAGTTTATCCAGGGCATGGGGCATCAACAACTATTGGAAAAGAATTAAAAAGTAATCCATTTTTATAATATTAAAAATTTTCCATTTTTGTTAACTCCATTTATACTAGTTGCTTTATAAATATATATTCCTTTTTTAGTTATATTTATTTCTTTGCTAAGTAGTTCTACATTATTATATGTAACAACTTCATTTCCTAATAAATCAAAAATAACTAAAAACACTTTTTGTGAAGAATTTACAAATAATTTAGAGTTTTTATAATAAAAATCTAAAAAACTTTTATTTATATTTTCACTAATTATATTTGTTGTTGTATCGGGCGTATATTCCCATAGTTCATTAGTTAAACTGCCATTAGAGAGTAATCCATTTACTACATAACCTTTCCCATTAATACTAAAACCACTACATCCTCTGCGAGGCAATGATGGAATGCTTTCTTTTTGAATCCATGAGTTGGTTTGAGAATTATATAACCACATTTGATTATAAGATGTGCTCCCATTCCAACCTGTAACAATATACTCTAAACCATTTATTTGAAAGGTAGATGCATTAATTATTGTACCAATTGGAAATGTCGCTTTTTGAGTCCATGTGTTTGCAACCCTATCATAAATATACAGTAAGCCATTATTCAATGGTCCAAAGTAACAATAAGCATTAAGAGAAAAACCACAAAAATCTGTTCCGCCTGCGCATGGAAAATTAGCTTTTTGAGACCAAGTGTCAGTTAATGAATTATATTCCCATAAGTCATTTAAACTTCCGGGATTAGGTATACCACCATCTCCAGCACCAGCATATCCATATCTCCCGTTAGAGAAGCCTATTGCTGAAATTCTACCAAAAATAGGCATTGATGTTTTTTGTGTCCACGAATCATTTGTAGGATCGTATTCCCACAAATCATTAAAAATAGTTTGATAATTGGTATATCCAGTTCCTACATAACCTTTACCTTCAATAGAAAATGCAATAGCATTATCTCTAAATCCTGTTGGAAAACTTGAAATTTGAACCCAATTGTCATTAATAGGGTCGTATTTCCAAAAATTGTTACTTTGACCACCTAAGCCTACATAAGCAAATTGCCCAATTACAAATGATACGCAATGATATTGTGGTGCCCCAGGAAAACTTGTTTTTTGTGTCCAAAAACCTTGTCCGCAAATGAGTTTATTAAAAAAAAGAAAAAAAATAATAAAAATTATTATTTTTGTTATTTGAATATTAAAAAATTTCATTTAAATTTAATATGACATTAGTTCAAAATTAATAAAAAATATGAAATTATTTGTTTTTTTTATGTTATTATTATTTACTGAAATTTCCTATTCTCAAGAAACTGATACAATATCAAAATGGGATTATAGTATTGGTTCAGATTTTGTTAGTCGTTATGTGTGGCGAGGTTCCGATTACTTTAATTCGCCTGCAATTCAGCCAACAGCTGAAATATCTTATAGGAATTTAGCTTTTGGAACATGGGGCTCATATACATTTGCAAATTCAAATATTCAAGAAACTGATTTGTATTTAAGTTATTCTTTTTGGAAAATTAAACTTACTTGTACTGATTATTTTTTTATAAACACTAATAATGTAAGAAATAGCTATTTTATTTATAACAAAGATAATACAGGACATGATTTTAGTTTAGATGCTGAATATGAAATGTCCGAAAAATTTCCTTTAAAAATTTTAGCTTCTTATAATTTTTATGGAGCTGATACTTTAAATTCTGCATACTTTGAAACATCATATAAATTAACGAAAAATATTCCAATCGAAATATTTGTTGGTTTTACCCCTTATCAAGGATGGTATGGAAACGATATAGGAATTGTAAATGCTGGAATTTCTTTAAAAAAAGAATATAAATTATTAGGAGAAACAAATATTCCAATTTATTGTAAATTTATTGTTAATCCTCAAAACGAAAATGTATTTATAGTTGCTGGCATTACGTTTTAGGAATATTTTTTTATTTATTTTAAAATCCATACTTTTACATTTTATGAATAAAAAAACTAAATATTTTTTAATAGCAGTAATTATTATTATTGTTGGTTTATGTTCATGGTTTTTGTTTAATGTTATTGCTTATGTAATTGTTGGTTTAGTATTGTCATTAATTTTGCAACCATTAACTAGGTTACTTAATAAAATAAAAATTTGGAAATTTAAATTTCCTTCATTTTTAAGTGCACTTTTAACTTTGGTGTTTTTTTGGTCTGTTGTGTTTTTGTTTTTTCGATTTCTAATTCCAATAGTTTCTTCTGAGGCTAATGAAATATCTTCAGTTGACCCATCAAAAATTGTAAAAAGTTTAGATCAGCCAATTCAACAAGTAACGAATGTTTTATCTAATTTAAACATATATACAGGTAAAGAAAATAATATTAGCGAAGTAATTGTTAATCGTGTTATGGGAATTGTTAGCTTATCTGATTTTTCTACGTTTTTCAGCTCTTTAGCTAATTTAATTGGTAGTATGCTTGTAGCTTTTTTTGCAATTACATTTATAGCTTTTTTCTTTTTAAAAGACGACAGACTTTTTATAAAACTATTTATAGCTTTTGCTTCGGTAGAGTACGAATCGGAGGTTAAGCATATTATGCTCTCTATAAAAAAACTTTTAATGCGTTATTTTTTAGGAATTATTTTCGACATGCTTGTTGTTTTTGTTTTAACAACAATTGGTATGAGTATTTTAGGATTGGGTTTTCAACATGCATTAGTGCTAGGATTAATAGGAGGTTTATTTAATATAATTCCTTATGTCGGACCAATAATATCAATACTTTTTGGTATGCTAATAGGAATTCTTACACATGCCGAAGCCGATTTTTATATTCAGGTACTTCCAATGCTAACATGGATGCTGGTTGTTTATGTAATTATTAATATTCTCGATGCAACACTAATTCAACCTTATATTTTTTCTAATAGTGTTAAAGCTCATCCACTTGAAGTTTTTCTTGTAATTTTATCGGCAGGAACATTAGCTGGTGTTCCAGGTATGATTTTGGCAATTCCTTCTTATACAGTTATACGTGTTATTGCTAAAGAATTTTTTTATAATTTTAAAATTGTTAAAAAGTTAACTGAAAACATTTAGATAAAAATATATTTTAGTGGCTATTTTTTATATTTTTGCGATATAGTTATACATGATTAGACATATTATAATATTAGTATTTTTTAATTTGTTTTTTGTCAATTTTATATTTTCACAAATTGACGTACGTTTTAGTTCCGATACTACTGTTATTTGCGAAGGAGGTTCAATTCAGTTTGCCGATAATTCAATTGGCGATACTGTATATAATTGGCATTGGACATTTGGTGATGGTGGAATTGATTCTGTTAAAAATCCATTATATCAATATAATGTTTCGGGTAATTACACAGTTACTTTAACAGCATCAAGTTTTAATGCAACACAAACACATACAAAAACAAACTACATTAAAGTGCGTAAATTTCCTGATGTTGCTTTTACTTCAACTGATACAATGTTTTTGCCATCGTATTTATTTTATTTTCATGGATATGTATTAAATAAAGATACTTTACAATATAATTATTATTGGAATTTTAATCAATTTGAATATATTTTAGGAGATACAGTTGCATTAAATTCATTCCCATCTGCTGGTAATTATATTGTTAGTCTTATTGTTGAAGCTGGTAAAGGATGTAAAGATACTGTTTACGATACTCTTACCGTTACCGATATTCTTGAAACACCAAATATCTTTTCACCTAATGGTGATGGAGTTAATGATGTGTTTATTGTGAAATCAAATGGAGAAAATTTATTCGTAATTGATGTTTTTAATCGTTGGGGAGCTATTATTTACTCTCAAACAGCAAAACGATTACAATGGGATGGTCGCACTTCGGCAGGTGTCCAATTGCCTTGCGGAACATATTTTTATCATATTAGTTCGCCCGATATTAAAGGCTATAAAAAAGCTGGAGCAATTTTGCTAGTGAAATAATTTTTAATGAAAAGTATTTTACTTCTCGGTACAAATTTGGGCAATAAACAAAACAATTTAAAACTTGCTATAGGATATGTTTTAAGTAATATTGGAAATATTTTATGCAAATCAAGTATATACGAATCGGAACCATGGGGTTTTAATTCTAAAGAGTTATTTTATAATATGGCAATTGAGGTTGATACCAAATTATCTCCCATCGTTTTATTAAAAAAAATAAATGAAATTGAAATTAAAATGGGTAGAGTAAAAAATTTTACAAATTGTTATGAAAATAGACTTATTGACATAGATATTTTGTTTTATGAAGATATTATTATGAATACCAGTGAATTAATTATTCCTCATCCCAAACTTCATCTTAGAAAATTCACATTGATGCCTTTAAATGAAATTAATAAAAAATTTGTTCACCCAATATTAAAAAAAGAAATTTCAAATTTATTACTTGAGTGCAACGACAATACAGCAGTTGTTAATATCGGAATTTTGTAAAATAAATAATACTACTAAACGCTAACGACCAAATAATTATAAAAAGGATTAATATAAAAATTGTTTTTTTTGTTGCTTTATAAAATCTTATTGCTAAAAAGGTCCCAATAGGTATTGATAGTATTAAAGGAGTAAGAATTGCAATGCCGAATAATCCCCATTTATTTTTAATTTTTACAAATCGTTTTGAACGTTTGCTAAAAATAATTTTCTTTTTTTTAGGAAATCTATTTCTTAAATAATCTTTAATTGATTTTAATTTTATTCTTATTTTTGGATGATTATGCATGTAAACATGTATAAACCAGTTATATAAATTTATTAGTTCATCTGTAATAAATCCAAAAAACAAAATGCCTAATATGCCACCTAACGAAGTGTAAATTAATGTTTCAAAAAAAGTAAACTTATTTGAAAATGCAAATGGAAAAGCAAAAACAAACTTAATGGAGCTTATAAGTATTAATATTATTATTTTGTAAAACACGCTAATTTAAATTTAATAATAATTATAAATAACTTATTTTCAAGCTAATTAAGTATTCTTTATATAAGTTGAAAATAAGTATCAAAACAATAATTTCAAAAGTAATAATAAACCAGTTTTAAAACAAATGTTAAATTTATGATTTTAAAGCATTAATTATTCCCTTTGCTTTTAATAAACATTCTTGGTATTCGTTTTCAGGATTAGATTTTATTGTTATTGCACCACCCGTTAAAAAAGAAAGATATTTATTTTCTGCATTATACTGAATACTTCTTATAATAACATTAAAATCAAAATTTTGTGAGGGAGTGATATAACCAACTGAACCTGAATATAATCCTCGTTTTGTTTTTTCGTATTTTTCAATCAAATTCATTGCGCTAATTTTTGGGGCACCAGTCATACTGCCCATTGGAAAAGCATTTTTTATTACATCTGTAAATTTATAATTATTCGCTAATTTCGATGTAACAGTTGAAATCATTTGAAATAATTGAGAAAATTCGTATATACCACAAAGTTCTTCAACTTTTACACTTTGTTTTTTTGCAGTTCGCGATAAATCGTTACGAACTAAATCAACAATCATTATATTTTCGGCACGTTCTTTTTCGTTGGTAAATAATTCTTTTGTAATAACATTATTCTCAAGTTTATTAATACCTTTTTTTGATGTTCCTTTAATTGGCTGAGAAATAATAGTATTTCCTTGCTTTTTCAAAAATCTTTCGGGCGATGCACTTATTAAATAGTTATTATTTTTTTTATAAAAACATGAAAAAGGTTCGGGCGAAATTTTGCATAACATTATATACAAATAAGCCGGATTTAATTCTACATTTTTGTTATAAAACTCTTGACAATAATTCATTTCGTATATATCGCCTAACTGAATATGTTTTTTAATTTTATTAACATTTCTGATATATTCTTTTTTGTTTATTCTTGATAGTATTGATGTTTGCAATAAGTTTTCATGCTTTATTTTAATGTTTTGTATGTTGTTAATTAATTGTTTAATAGATTTTACGTTATCAGATTCAGAATACCAAATTTTAATTTTATAATCGTTTAATTCAATTACGTATTGTGGTTTAAAAAAAAACATTTCATCAAAACCAATATTGTCAATATTTTCTGATTTTAATTTTTCGATTGA
>JAVHRJ010000365.1:0-2958 GCA_036171595.1 Bacteroidales bacterium | reverse complement strand
GTTTGAATAATTTTTTGTGTTATAACATTATGTTTTTGATTTTTTAAACTTAAGGCTATTAAACCAGTTGCAATTGTTTTACCTGAGTCTGTATCAATTCCCGAAATAAAAAATATTTTACATTTCATTTTTAATGTTTTCAATTATATTTATAATGTTTTTTATTTCATTTAATTCAATATTTGCAGTTAGCGAAAATCTTAATCGTGATGTGCCTTCGGGTACAGTTGGTGGACGAACAGGTAAAATAAAAAAACCTTTATTTTGTAGTAATTCAGATAATTTTATACAGTTTTTATTTTTTCCAACTATTAATGGAATTATTTGACTTGAGCCATTTGTTTTAAAACCTAACTCCGAAATTTTATTTCTGAAATATTCGCTAATGTTTTTTAAATTAGAGCGTTCGATGCTCATTTTAGAGGCTTTTTTTAATACAAAATATGTCCATTCTAGTGCAATAGGAGGTAAAGCAGTCGTAAATATAAGCGATCGCATTTTATTTATTAGATAGTTACGAAATATATTGTTACATATAACAAATGCTCCTTGTGATGCAATTGCTTTTCCAAATGTACCAATAATAAAATCAATTTTTGAAATAACATTTAATTCTTCCGAAAGTCCGAGTCCTAATTTTCCAAAAGTGCCAATGGCGTGCGCTTCATCTACATACAAAAATGTATTGTATTTTTCTTTTATTTTAACTAATGTTAATAAATCTGTTAAATCGCCATCCATACTAAAAACCGATTCGGTAACAATAAACACATTTTTATATAAATGCCTATTTTCGCTTAAAATTTTATCTAAATGTTCAAAATTATTATGTTCATAAAAAATGTTTGTAGCATTAGAAAGCCTTATGCCGTCAATAATACTGGCATGAACAAGTTTGTCGTCTATTATTAAATCATTATTAGTAGTAATAGCTGGTAGTATTCCTATGTTTGCATGATACCCACTATTAAAAACTAATGCAGCTTCACTATTATACAGTTCGGCTAAATAATTTTCTAATTTTGTATAATGTTTTGAATTTCCAGTAAGTAATCTTGAAGAAGTATTGCTCCCTAAAAAGCTTTTATTATTTAATACTCTATTTTTTATAAAATTATTCCAAAGAACAGCGTCTTCGGATATTCCCAAGTAATCATTTGAAGATAAATTAAGATATTGTTTATTGTTATAATTTATAAATTTCCCATTTTTTGTGGTTTCTCGCAAAATGCGATAATTATTATTTTCAATTAGGCTTTCAATATTATTTTTATAAAATGTTAAACTCATAAATTAATTTATATTTATAACTTTTAGAACAGCTTCACATAGCAGTTTAAGCTCCTTATTTTTAATTATATATGGTGGCATTAAATAAATTAATTTGCCAAATGGTCTTATCCAAACACCTAGTTTTATAAATTCTTTTTGACATTTTTCTACATCAACATTTTGTTTCGTTTCAATTACACCAATTGCACCAAGCACTCTAACGTCTGCAACGTTTTTTAATTTTTGAGCAGGATCGAGTAATTTTTGTAAATTGTTTTGAATACGTAAAATGTTTTTTTGCCATTTTGTGCTTAATAATAATTCAATAGATGCTATTGAAACTGAACAGGCTAATGGGTTTGCCATAAATGTTGGTCCGTGCATAAAAACCCCTGGTTTTTTATTCGAAATTGTTTTTGCTATTTGTTCGGAACAAATTGTTGCAGCAAAACTCATGTAACCACCTGTTAGTGCTTTACCAATACACATTATATCTGGCTGAACTTTGGCATGCTCGCAAGCAAAAAGTTTTCCTGTACGTCCAAAGCCGGTAGCAATTTCATCAAAAATTAGCAATATGTTATATTTATCACATAATTTTTTTGCTTCAACTAAATATTGAGGGTGGTAAAACCACATTCCACCAGCGCCTTGAACAATTGGCTCTAATATTAATGCTGCAATATTTTTATTCTCATTTTCAAATAATATTTTTAGTGGTTTTATGTCTGATTGGTTCCAATTATCGTTAAATCGTGTTTTTGGTTGTGGAACAAAAAATTGCAGAGGTAAACTTTCTTTAAAAATATTATGCATTCCTGTTTCTGGGTCGCAAACCGACATTGCATTCCATGTGTCGCCATGATAACCTGAACGAATTGTTGCAAAATGTTTTTTTTCAGATTGGTTTTTCCCATACCAATATTGAATTGCCATTTTCATAGCTACTTCAACTGCAACAGAACCCGAATCGCAATAAAAAACTCTTGTAAGATTTTTTGGAAGAATTTTTAATAATATTTTTGTTAATGAAATTGATGGTTCGTGCGTAAATCCACCAAACATTATATGAGCCATTTTGTTTAGTTGATTTGTTATGGCTTTATTTAGTTTAGTATTGCTATAACCATGAATTACAGCCCACCATGACGACATGCCATCAATTAATTTTGTGCCATTTTCAAGTTCAATGTAAACTCCTTTTGCCGATTTTACTTTATAAACTTTAAGTGGCTTTATTGCAGAAGTATATGGATGCCAAATATGCTTTTTATCTATTAACAAATCCTTTAAAATATTATTACTCTTCATCAATTATTTAGGATTATAAAAATTAAATCCATTATTTTTGAATTGAGCAAGGTCTTCATTTATATTTTTACCTACTGTAGTTAGTAAGTCGCCCACAAGTGCAGCATTAACTCCTGAATTTAAAAGTTTTTCTTCCAGGTGTGCAATTTGCATTCTTCCGCCTGCAAACCTAATAAATGCATCGGGATTAATAAATCTGAATATTGCAAATGTTTTTAATATTTCAATATCAGATAAAGGTTTTTCATTTTCTAATAAAGTTCCTTTAATTGGGTCTAATATGTTTATAGGTATTGATTTGACACCAATATTTTTTAATTCAAATGCTAATTCTACACGTTGTTGCATTGATTCTCCCATTCCAATAATTCCACC
>JAVHRJ010000364.1:0-2971 GCA_036171595.1 Bacteroidales bacterium | reverse complement strand
ATTGTTCTATGTTCATTGTTCTATGTTCATTGTTCTATGTTCATTGTTCTATGTTTATTGTTCTATGTTTATTGTTCTATGTTTATTGTTCTATGTTTATTGTTTTATGAAACTTTGTACCTTTTAATTCAGAATTTTTAAGATAAGAAATCAAGCCTCCAGATTTTGAAATAATTTCGTCGCAAAGTTGAAAATTAATTTTAAACTCAGTTTCTGAAATATATTTCCAATCTAATGCTCGATATAATTGCGAACTACATTCGGTACAAGAACCATTCGCGATACTTAAAAAATTAACAAACTCTTTATTACCACCTCTTCCAAACCCTTCTGCAATATTATCCATTATAGAACCGCTTGAAGATTTAATTTGATCCTTAAATCTAAAATCTTTTATAAAGCTTCCCTTTTCTGTAATTTCAAATATATTATTACACAATTTACGAGAAAGTTGCCAAATTTCTAAGTCTTCAAATTTTTTAAAAGTGGACATGCCTTTTTAGTTTATAATATTCTATCTATTACGTTTATTGTTCTTAGTTCATTGTTTGCCGAAATGATAATAAGTGTTTTATTGAACAAAGAACAACGAACTTGGAACATTTTTTAGACTTTTTGATAATTTGGTGATGTTACTTCAATTAGTTCATCGTTCCATTCGTGTCCTTGAGCTAACATTTGACGAAGTTTTACAAAATTTACTTCGCGATTATCTTTTGGGCCATCATTAAAAGCACGGAATCCAGCTTTTCCTTCTGTAGTCATATTTAATGCTAACCAATCCCTATGTGTTTCTTTATTCTTATCCCAAAAAAGAAGCTTATGCTCTCGAATTGTGTTTATTGTTTTACTTAAACAATTTGGCATAGTATAAAGTAATTTGGTGCAACATTTTTCAACAGCTTCGTCTAAAGCAGTTAAATCAACAACTCCAGATTTAATTATTTCTTTGCCCTTTGTTAAATCATCACCTGTTTTTGATTTTCCATAAACAATTTGCCCTTTATCGTCGACCCATTTATTAACAACAACTAAAGGGTTTGCCACATATTCGCCATTTACTTTTAAAGCAGGAACAACTTCAGTAAGTAAACCTAAACGCAATGCTTCGTGAGCAGACCAAGGATCGCAAACGGTGCAAGAATACATTGCATTTTCAATTCCAACATAAAGAGGTAAAAAATCGGTTGAACCACCAATAGGGGCACTTCCATGCTTAGGACCAGCTTGCCCAAACCGAGCTAAATCTTGCGATATTGAAAAATCACAAGCCATTCCAATTTCTTGTCCACCACCAATTCTCATTCCATTAACGCGACAAATAACAGGCTTATCGTTCATTAATATTGACGAAACCATATCATTAAACAATCGCATATATTGTTTATATTCTTGAGGATTTCCTGCATAATATTCTGCATATTCTTTTGTGTTACCGCCAGTACAAAACGCTTTATCACCAACACCAGTAAATACAACTGCAACTACCGATCTATCATTTGATGATTCACGCATTGCAATAATTATTTCTTTTACAGCGTTAGTAGTGTATGAATTATACTGGCTTGGATTATTAAGAAATATCCATGCATTATAAAGTCCTTCGATAGAATTACCATTTTTATCTTTAGCTGGACGTTTTTCGAAAATAATTTCTTTGTAATTTGTTTCTACTAAATTGTGGCTTACTAACATAATTTTAAAATTTAAGATTTTATATTTATTTTTTTAAAGTTCAATGTTCACTGTTTTAAAAAAAGATGTTTCGCTAATCACTCAACATGACAAAAGAATTTGTTTTAAGTTAATTAAAATCTGGTACTAAAACCGAACGTTTTTTATATTTATGTTCTAATGTATTTTTAAAAACTTCATTAATTTTTGACATTGGAAAAGTTTCAACAAAATCTTTAATTTGTAGTTTACCAGAAGTAATTAAATCAACAACTTCGGGATAAAGTTCGGGTTTGCAACCCCATGTTCCAATAAGTTTTGCATCAAAAGCCATTAAATTACTTAATCGCACCTCTGTTTTATCCATAGTAAAACCAACAATAGACAAAGTAGATGTAAATGTAATTAAATTAAATGCAAGTTCTTGTCCAGCTTTTGTTCCTGATACTTCAAAAATTTTCCAACCATAACGCGATGCGTTTAATTGTTTTGCAGCTTCCCTAACAGCTTCTTTAACTTGCTTAATATCTAAACCTTTAACGTTAACAGTTGCATCAATTCCATTTTGTTTTGCATTACTTAATTTTTCATCATCAATGTCTAAAGCAATAACTTTTGCACCCATTATTTTAGAAATTAATGCAGCATATATTCCCACACCACCAATTCCAATAACAATAGCTAAATCGCCATTTTGCAGTTCAGATTTTTTTACAACTTGATAAGGAGTAGAAATAGCATCGGCAATAACTGATAATTGTTGAAGAGAATATTGTTCTAATGCCTTATCGCTAACAACACAAAGATATTTTGCTGGAACTTTAATATGCGAAGCAAAACCACCGTTAAAATCGTTGCCAGGCATAAGTTGTTTTTGACAAATATTACTGCGTCCTTTTTTGCATAGTTCACATTCGCCACAAGGTAAAACAGCGGGAATAATTACATTTTTTCCAATCCACTCTGATGGGCCATCAACAACGGTACCACTAATTTCGTGACCTAAAGTTAAGGGTAATTCTTTTTTTGTTTTAACTCCAAAATACCAAAAACTTAAATCGGTATGACAAACACCGCATCCAGCCACCTTAACAAGAGCCTCGCCATCAGACAATTCTGGGATTTCACTTTCAACAAGTTTAAAATCGGCTTTTAATTCAGTCATTTGCCATGAGTACATTTTATTTTCCATACTTATTATAGTTATTAGTTACAAATTACTAGTTATTAGTTACAAATTACTAGTTATTAGTTACAAATTACTAGTTATTAGTTACAAATTACTAGTTATTAGTTA
>JAVHRJ010000363.1:0-14655 GCA_036171595.1 Bacteroidales bacterium | reverse complement strand
TTAAAGATGCAGGAGTTGGTTTGGCTCGTAAAATCGGAATGGACGAAGCTGTTAGACGATTTGATTATTTGGGAAGAAATGATGGTGTTATTATTGGTTTTGATGCTGATTGTACTTGCGAAAAAAATTATTTAATTGAACTTGAAAAAACTTTCAAAGAAAATAAAAATATAAATGCTTGTTCAATTCAATTCGAACATCCATTGCAAGGGGTTGAATATGATGGTTTTACGTATAACGCAATAGCGAGTTATGAGCTTTATTTACGATATTATATCTCTGCATTAAAATTCGCAAAACATCCTTTTGCTTATCAAACTATAGGTTCTTCATTTGCTGTTCGTGCCGAAATATACTGTTCACAAGGTGGAATGAATAAAAGAAAGGCAGGAGAGGATTTTTATTTTTTACAAAAAATTATTCAACTTGGAAATTATGCTGAATTAAATTCTACTAAAGTTTTTCCATCTCCTCGTTGTTCAGATAGGGTGCCTTTTGGTACTGGTGCTGCTATTCAGAAAATGCATGATTTAAATAATTCGGAATATTTAACATATAATTTAAAAGCATTTAATGATATTGAGCAAATTGTTAAATTTGCAAATACAATTTATAATTTGAATGAACATGAAATGTTTTTTTTATTTTTAAAATTATCTAAATCGTTGCAACAATTTTTAATTGAAAATGATTTTGAAAAAAAAATTAAAGAAATTGTCGAAAATTCTAATTCTAGAGAAACTTTTTTGCAAAGATTTTTTAAGTGGTTTAATATGTTTAAAGTGTTAAAATATATGAATTATTCGCATCCAACATTTTATCCCTTTGTTAATATTGTTGACAGTGCTAAACAGTTTTTATTAATTAAAGGAATAAATTGTAATACTGATAATTCAAAAGAATTATGCGAAATTTATCGCAAAAATAATTTGTGATTTTAATTATGAGATTTATAAATAAATATCTTCCAAATTACATAAAATATTTGATTGTAGTATATTTATTAGGTATATTGTTTTTTACAATATTTAGAGTTGCTTTTGTGCTTGCTTCAAAAGATTATTTGCCACAAAATTCATTTGATATCCTTTTTGACGCTTTTGCAATGGGTATTAGGTTCGATACTGTTATTACATCTTTTATTTTGAGTATCCCATTTTTAATGCTTTCAGTTATAAATTTAGTGAAAATAAAATCTGTATTTTTTAATAAATTAATAAAAGTTTATTTGTCTTTTGTGTTCGTTTTTGCATATATGCTATGTGCTATTGATATTCCTTATTTTAAATATAATTTATCGCGGTTAACTGTTGCTGTTTTTAATTGGATGGATACTCCAGCAATGATGTTGAAATTTGTTTTTTCAGACTTCTTCTACATATTGTTTTTAATAATGTTTTTTGTTGTATCAATGATATTTATATTATTATTAAAAATAATTAATCGAAAAGTTTTATATAAACAGGTGACTGATAATATTAATTTGCCGATAAAAATAATTTATTTTTTTGTGTTTTCTTTTTTAATCTTTATGGGCATGCGTGGTCGAAAGGCTTCACCAATAAAAGAAGGTCATGCTTGTATTTCAACTAATGCTTTTGTAAATCAAATAGCATTAAATCCAGTTTTTACTTTTGTTAAAAGTTTATCAAATAAAATATATTTTATTGATGAAAAACTTGCGTTAAGCGAAGTTAAACGATATTTAAATGTGCCATTAAATAATAAATTTAATTCACCAATTGCAAGAATAATTTTGCCTGATAGCTCATTTAAAAAAATGAATGTGATTGTTGTTATAATGGAAAGCATGACAGCAAATAATTTAAAACGATTTGGAAATATTTATAATATTACTCCCAATATTGATAGCCTTGCAAATAATGGTTTGTCATTCGATAATATATGGAGTGCTGGTAAACATACTTCAAATGGTGTATATTCTACGCTATTCTCGTTTCCTGCTATTTGGAGTATTCGACCAACTTCAAATACTGAAAGGGCTAAATATTCTGGGTTTTCTGGTGTGTTAAAACAAATAGGTTATAGCACAATATATTTCACAAATCATGGTACTAGTTTCGATAATATTGGGGAGTTCTTACCAGCAAATTATTTCGATAAAATTATTTCGCAAAGCGATTATCCTCCAGAAAAAGTTGTTGGAATGTATGGAGTTCCAGATCATGTTATGTTCGAAAATGGAATAGAGCAGATTACTAAAATGTTTACTAACAAAAAACCATTTTTTGCTACTTTTATGACTACTAGTAATCATGGGCCATATATTATTCCTAAAGATATTCCATTTAAACCAACTACTAAATCAATTGAAAAACAAATTGTAGAATATGCCGATTGGTCAATAGGATATTTTTTGAAAATGGCTAGAAGTCAAACTTGGTTCGATAGTACAATTTTTGTGTTTGTTGCCGATCATGGTGCTGCTGTAGGAAACGAAAAATATATAATTCCACTAAATTTTCATCATATCCCATTTGTCATTTATTCACCAAACATGCTTAATGGTAAAAAATTTAATGATTTAGGTGGGCAAATAGATGTTTTTCCTACGGTAATGGGTTTGTTAAATGTTAAATACGTTAATAATACTTTTGGAATCGATCTGTTAAAAGAAAATAGACCGTACACTTATTTTAGTGAAGATAATAAATTAGTGTGCTTAAATAATGATTATATGTATGTTTATAGCAAAGAGAAAGAAGAAAATTTATTTAAATTTAAATGCAATAATTTTTCAAATTGTATTTCAGAAAATAAAACAGTTGCTGATAGCATGAAAAAATATATGTTCACAATGCTTCAAGTAACGCAATGGATGATAGAACGTAAAAAAACTGATGTTGTAAAAGTTAACAAATAACAAATATGCAACAATTAAGCAATTTGTATATACTGGTTTTATTAGCTTATATTTGCCAAAATTTGAAAATTAAATTTTAAGGAATGGATTTAATAAACACTTTAAAACCCGGTGTGCCTAAACGAATAATGTTGTTTATTGCTGCTGGAATATGGTCATTTGCGGGAATTAAATTAATTTTAATTGGCTCAACCTTATTTGGTGATACAAAATATTTAATAGGCTTAAAAGTTGGTGGAAGTATTATTGGCGGTATAATTTTTTATGGTTTAATGTTTTCGAAAATATCTGCAAAACATGTTAAAAGAATTTATCATTTACCTAGCGAACGACCATTTGTTTTATATTTTTTTAATTTAAAAAGTTATATTTTGATGGGTGTTATGATGACATCTGGAATTTTATCACGAAAATATCATTTGGTGCCTTATGATTATCTTGCTATTGTATATTTAACTATGGGAATCCCTTTACTTTTATCGTCGTTTAGATTTTATTTTTATGGACTTTATTATTCAAAGTTAGTTAAGAAACATAAAGTTGTTGAGGAGTTTGAAGATGTTGAAGCTGATTAATCATATTTGTATTGTTAATAGATAAAAATATTGTTATATGTTATAACAAATTATAAAATAAATAGATTTATTATTTAAACAATTTACCAATAGCCAATAATTCTTAAGTAAAGCTCTTCAACCTTTTTTCTTGCCCATGGTGTTTTTCTAAGAAATGTTAAACTCGATTTTATACTTGGGTTGTTTTTAAAGCAATTAATGTTAATTATATTTCCAAGTTCGTTCCAGCCAAAATGATCTACTAAATGTTTTACAATTGTTTCTAATGTTATTCCATGTAATGGATTATTTGGTTGTTCTTGAGCCATTTTTCGATTATTTAAAATCTTGTTTTTCCATTCACTCTTTTATTATCAGCTTTTCCAGTGTTTTTTTTCTTGTTAAGTTTGCCCGACTTGCTAAATTTCGGATTTCTTTTTCCTGGTCCACCTAAATTTACTTTTTTATTTTTTTCTTTTTTCTCATGAAATGCTGCTTGTACGTATTTTTTAGATGGCGTACGATGACGATTTATCTTATCAAAAGAACTTGTTGGCCTTTCATCTTCAGAATAAATGTTTGATATAACTAAATTTTGGGGCAATGAAAACAATGAGATTTTTTTCTTCATCATTTGCTCTATTTCATTCTGAAAAACTTGTTCTGATTGATTAACAAAAGAAATTGAAATTCCAGGTTTATCAGCTCTACCTGTTCTGCCAATACGATGTATATAATCGCCAGGAATTTCTGGCATTTCAAAATTTATTACGTGAGTAACATCTGTAATATCCATGCCACGAGCAATAATATCAGTTGCAATTAAAAACCTATGTGCACCCTCCTGAAATTTCTTCAATGTGCTTAATCTTTTGTTGTGAGATTTGTTAGAGTGAATTATTCCAAATTGATTATGAAATACAGCGTCAATCTGTTCAAATAAACGATCGCCTAATTTTTTTTTATTAACAAAAATCAGCGCTTTAATAATTTCATTATTTTCAGTGAGCAACAATTTCAAAAGATTTACTTTTGTTAAAAAATTTTGAACATGATACGCTTTTTGAATAATTTTATCAATTGGGGTACCGTGTGGTGCAATTTCTATTTTATACGGAATTGGAATTGAATTAGTGATAAATGTTTCAACATCTTGAGTTAAAGTTGCCGAAAACATTAAGTTTTGGCGTTTAATAGGCAATAATTCAATTAAGTTAATTAATTGAGCACGAAAACCAAGACTAAACATTTCATCAACTTCATCTATTACTAATTTCTGAATATTTTTTAACCTTAAAATTCCTGTAAATGCTAAATCAATTAATCTGCCAGGAGTTGCAACTAATATATCTAACCCATTGTATATTAATTGCTTTTGAGTGTTTATGTTAGTTCCGCCATAAATTCCAGCGGTTCGCAATTGGGTATAAGTTGTTAATTTATTAATTTCATTTACAATTTGAATTACCAGTTCGCGAGTGGGGGCCAAAATTAATATACGAGGGTCTTTTTGATCCGAAAATTTTAATTGCCTTAGTAGTGGTAATAAATACGCAAATGTTTTACCTGTACCGGTTTGCGCAATTCCAATAACATTTTTCCCCGACATAATTACAGGAAAAGCTTTTTCTTGAATCGGTGTTGGGTAAACATATTCCAAATCGGCCAGGGCCTTTAAAAGTGGAGTATTAATATTTAGTTCTTCAAAAGTCACAATAATTTTTTTTAATATAGCACAAAGGTAATTAGATTATACATTAACTAACAGTAATTTAAAATAAATACGAATTTATAGTAATTGTTGATAGAAGAAATTACCTTTGTAGGCATATTACTGTCGTTTACAAAAACAATAACAAGCAAAGAAATTAACGGTTAAACAAAATGTACAATAAATAAATATAATAATTATGATGGTAGACGAAGGTAAGTATTTGCACTTATGGCTTAAGTATTCTGCTGTAATTCGTGTTCTTTTAAAAAACACAGACATTAAGAATCAAAAGCTTCAACTTTACAAACATGAATTTGAGCATACTGGACACAAAAAAAATGCGAATTTTTCTTTTAGTATCGATTTAATAAATGGCAAAGCGGCAAATATTGTAAGTTCTACAAGCATTGCTCGCGATTTATGGCAAGTATTAGACAATAATCCTGCTACAAGGGATTGGATGAAAGAACATAAGATTAAAATTAGTATTGATAAATCTTTTGAGCTTCAGCTTGAAAAGATATTAGATTAATAATTTTTTGTTTTGATTCAAAATGTAATTGAAATATATACAGATGGGAGCTGTCTAAATAAATATAATTTTGGAGGTTGGGCAGCAATTATTTTATTCAATAAAAATAAAATATTATTAAAAGGTAATGAAAAAGACACGACTCATAATAGGATGGAATTATTGGCAGTAATTAAATCTATTGAGTATGTAAATAAAAATTATAAAACTAATTTTCTTAAAATATATACTGATAGTCAATATGTGTTTAGAATTCCAGAGAGAATGGAAAAACTAATAAAGAATAATTTTATTACAAAAAAGGGAAATTTGTTGCATAATAATGATTTAATTGAAATTTTAATTCGCCAAATTGAAACAAATAATATAGAATTTGTAAAAGTAAAAGCACATCAAAAAGAAAATATTTTTGATAATTCAATAATGTTTAATTTGGAGGTTGATAAAATTGCTAGGCAGATGATAAGAGATAGGGGTTAAATATAGAAAAATAAAATTAGTATAGATTTTTATTTAGTTATTTGTAATTAAAATAATTTAAATTAATTTTATGCATTGTAAAATTTCAAAATAGAAACAATAAAACCGTTAAAATATGTCACATCATAGTGAAAATAGCGACCATTTAAGCCCACAAGAAATTAAATTTAACGATTTAATTAAACGTGGTGATGATTTGTTTAATATTAGTATATATCGTTATGCTAAAGATTGGTATTTAAGGGCATTAGAACTTCATGTTAATGATAAATTGATTAATCAAAAATTAAGTGAAATAGCATCTAAACAAAAATCTACTACAACTAAAGTTATTATAATTTTAGCTATTGCAGTTGTAATTGTAGGTATAGTTTGGGTATATAAATATTAATTATTTAAAAAAATATTTTTATATTGTGAACGTTGTTATTTTTATTTAGATAATAATTTTTTGTTGTAAAAATTGAGTAAAATAACTGTGAGTAAGCCTATTCCTATTAATACTATACCAAATTTGTAAGGATGGTATGTATTCCATAATAATTCTGTTAACCCTTTGTTATCGATGTTAAGTATTGATGTAGCTTTTTCAATTAATTGTTCATTTGAAAGATTTAAAGAATTTAATTGTGGTAACATTTTTTTTATCATTTCATATTTATCTGATAAATTAAGATAAACACTTCCAGAAATAAAACCACCAATAAAATTACCTAACGCTATAGGTAAAAATTGTGTTCCCATGTAAAGTGCAGCTTTTTCTTTAGGTGCAATTTTTCCTATATATTCTAAAATTTTAGGTGAAAATGTCATTTCACCAACAGAAAAAATAACTATTGAAGTTAAAACAAAAAAGGGATTTCTAGTTAATACCATTAGAACTAAACCTAATGAATTTATTAGGATGCCAATGGTCATTGTTGATAGAGGTTTTAAACGAATAACAATGTAGCTTATTATTACTTGAAATGCTACTATGAAAAAAGCATCCATTGCAATAATTTTTTCAGTAAGAATAATACCATCTGAAGTTCCAATGGCTTTTGCAAAACCTGGACATACAGAATATAATGCATTATACATTGGAGCAGTATCAACCCATTGTTCAATAAAAACAGGCAAACTATAAAAGTACTGCCAATAAACTGTCCATGCACCTACTATAATTAATAAAAATGCAACAAATTTAAAATCTTTAAGTACCCTAAAAATATTTGTAAATACAGTAGTAATACTTTTTAAAAGTGATTCAGAATTGTTATTTCTTGAAGGTTCTTTAAAAAATATTATAACAATAAGTAGATTAATTAATATTGCACCCGATGACATTAAAAAAATATTGTTCCAATTCGATTCTCTTAAGTGCGAAGATGTAAAAGGACCAATTAATCCACCAATATTAATTATCATATAAAATATTCCAAATCCAATACTAGCATTCGATTCATTTGTAGTTTTTGCAATTGTGGCCGATATAATTGGTTTAAACAAAGCTGCACCAATTGCAACGTATAAAAAAGCAATAAAAACAGCTTTAAAAGTGGTTACTAACCCCATAACATAATACCCTGATGATAAAATAACAAAAGCTACAATTAGCACTTTTTTATAACCAAATTTATCGGCTATTGAGCCTGTTACTATTGGAAGAAAATAAAGAATTGCATTAACAATTCCCATTATCATTCCTTTTTCAATTTGAGTAAAACCTAATGCACCTGTTTCTTTTGAATTTGTTAAATAAATTGCTAACAAATTAAAAAGTCCATAATAAGCCCAACGTTCAAATAGTTCTAATGTATTTGCAACCCAAAATGTTTTTGGTAAAGTTTTTACAGTTTTTGTAAATTCCGACATTAATAAATAATGTTTAAAATTTATCTTTTAACTATAAAATATGGGTTAAGCAAATTTTCTTTATTGTATTCAATTTGCGAAAACTCATCTGATTTTGTGAAACTACAGCCGGCTTCAATTGCTATTGCATGTCCTGCTGCTATATCCCATTCCATTGTTGGCCCAAACCTTGGGTATATATCTGCTTTGCCTTCAGCAACCATACATATTTTTAATGAGCTACCACGAGATAATAAATTAACATTTTTATTTTGCTGTTCAATTTTTGCGATAAAATTTTTGGTGTCATCATTCATGTGTGAAATACTTGCTACAATAACAAAGTTTTTTCGATGTGACTCAATAGGTAATTTGATTGATAAATTGTGATCAAAATTGTTTTCAGATATTATATTACCTAAATATGCACCTTTATTTTTTTCTGCATAATAAATTTGCTTTGTAACAGGTACATATATAACTCCCATTGTTGGTCTGCCATTTTCAATTAATGCTATATTCACAGTAAAATCGCCATTTTTTTTAATAAATTCTTTTGTCCCGTCAAGTGGATCAATAAGCCAAAATCTATCCCAGTTTTTTCTCTCATTAAAAGAAATACTTTTACCTTCTTCACTAAGTATTGGAATTTCTGTTGTTTCCAATATTTTTACAATTTCGTTGTGCGAATTTTTATCGGCTAAGGTTAATGGTGATAAATCTGATTTTAATTCAGAATCAATTTTTTCGTTTTTATATACTTCTAGTATCGATTTCCCTGCATTTAACGAAGCATTTATAGCTAATAATAATAATTTGTTTAACATTTAATTAATTTTTTACAAAGTTAAAAAAAAAAAATTATTAACTAATTTAGTTTATAAATCACAACTAATTGTATTACAGTAATATATTTCTTTTTTTAAGTTAATTTAATTTATTGCATTAATCAATTTTTACTAAATTAATTTTTATAGATTATATTTGCAAACTAAAATTCAAATTAATAAATATATAAATACATGAGAGGACTGAAAATCATTGTGTTAGCTAAACAAGTTCCAGATACTCATAATGTCGGAAAAGATGCTATGAAAGCTGATGGAACAGTAAATCGTGCTGCCCTTCCTGCAATTTACAATCCTGAAGACTTAAATGCTCTTGAACAAGCGTTAAAATTAAAAGAAAAATACGAGGGCTCTACTATTACAATTTTAACAATGGGTCCTCCACGAGCTGCCGAAATTATTCGTGAATCAATTTATCGTGGAGCCGATAATGGGTATTTAATTACCGACCGTAAATTTGCAGGCTCCGATACTTTAGCTACTTCTTATGCGCTATCACTTGCTGTAAAAAAACTTTCTCCTTTTGATGTAATTATTTGTGGAAGACAAGCAATTGATGGTGATACAGCACAAGTAGGTCCACAAGTAGCTGAAAAAGTTAAAGTTCCCCAAATTACTTATGCCGAAGAAATTTTATCGTTCGAAAACGAAGAAATTATTGTAAAACGACGTTTAGAAAGAGGAATAGAAATAGTAGCTGGAAAATTACCTGTTCTTATAACTGTAAATAGTTCTGCTCCATCATGCAGAAATAGAAACGCAAAACTTTTAATGAAATATAAGCATGCTAAAACAGTTAGCGAATTGCAAGAAACTACTGAAGATTATATTCAACTTACTAAAGATAGACCATATTTAAAAATTGACGAATGGAGTGTCGCCGATTTAAATGCTACTGATGAATGGCTCGGATTAAGTGGTTCTCCAACTAAAGTTAAAAAAGTTGAAAATGTAGTTTTTAAAGCAAAAGAATCAAAAATACTTTCAACTAGCGATGTTGAAATTGAAGGGTTAATGAAAGAGTTAATAGAAAATCACACAATAGGTTAATTAAAAAATTAAAAATAGTGAATAACATATTTGTATTTTGCGAAATAGAAGACAATAACATTGTTGCTGATGTGAGTCTTGAATTATTAACAAAAGGTAGAACACTTGCAAATGAATTAAAATGTCAGCTCGAAGCAATTGTTTTAGGAAGCAAATTAACAGGAATTGAAAAACAAATATTTCCTTATGGGGTTGATGTTTTACACGTTGCTGATGATGCAAAGCTTTTCCCTTATTTAACACTGCCATTTGCATCTATTATTACTAGTTTATTTGAACAAGAAAAACCTCAAATTGTAATTTTTGGTGCTTCAACTATTGGTCGCGATTTAGCTCCACGCATTGCTTCATATATGCGATGTGGATTAACTGCCGATTGTACAAGTTTAGTAATTGGAAGTCATACCGAAAATCGTACTGGTAAAGTTTATGACAATTTGTTATATCAAATTCGCCCTGCTTTTGGAGGTAATATTTTAGCTACAATTATTAATCCTGATACTCGCCCTCAAATTGCTACTGTTCGCGAAGGTGTTATGAAAAAAGAAATTGTTGACTTAAATTATAAAGGACAAATTAAAAAGATTGATTTAACAAATCATCTAAAACAAGAAGATTTTCTTGTGAGAATAATTGAACGTCAAATTGAGGCTAAGAAAATTAATATAAAAAGTGCTAACATAATTATTTCTGGCGGATATGGAGTTGGTTCTAAAGAAAACTTTAAATTGTTATATGAACTTGCAGAAATATTAGGTGCTGAGGTTGGAGGTTCGCGTGCAGCAGTAGATGCCGGTTATATCGAACACGAACGTCAAATTGGGCAAACAGGCGTTACAGTTCGACCAAAATTATATATTGCTTTTGGAATATCTGGACAAATTCAACACCGTGCAGGAATGATTGAATCATCATTAATAATTTCAGTTAATAATGATAAAAATGCACCTATTAATAACATTGCCGATTACGCAATTATTGGTGATATAAATGAAGTTGTTCCTAAAATGATTAAATATTACAAACAAAATTCAAAGTAAAATTATATGGCTAATTTTTATTCAGATAATAAAGACCTTAAATTTCATCTTTCGCACCCATTAATGAAAAAAATTGTTGCGTTAAAAGAACGTAACTTTGCCGATAAATGCAAATACGATTATGCTCCACTCGATTTTGAAGATGCAATGGATAGTTACGATAAAGTACTTGAAACTGTTGGAGATATTTGCGGAAATATTATTGCTCCAAATGCCGATTCAGTTGATCACGAAGGTCCACAATTAATAAATAATGAAGTCCATTATGCTCGTGGAACACAAGAAAATTATAATGCATTAAAAAATGCAGGTCTAATTGGAATTTCATTACCAAGAGAATATGGAGGTTTAAATTTTCCATTTGTGCCTTATGTTATGTCGGCCGAAATTGTTTCACGTGCAGATGGTGGATTCTCTAATATATGGGGATTGCAAGATTGTGCCGAAACATTAAATGAATTTGCATCTAAAGAGATAAAAGATTCATTTTTACCTCGTTTTAATAAAGGCGCAACTGCTGCTATGGATTTAACCGAACCTGATGCAGGATCAGATTTACAAGCTGTGCAGCTTAAAGCTACCTTCGATGAAAAAACACAAAAATGGCTTTTAAACGGTGTTAAACGTTTTATTACTAACGGCGATGCAGATATTTCCTTAGTTTTAGCTAGAAGCGAAGAAGGTACTACTGATGGTCGTGGTTTATCTTTGTTTGTTTACGATAGAACTGAAAAAGCTGTAACAGTAAGAAGAATTGAAAATAAACTTGGAATAAAAGGTTCTCCTACTTGCGAATTAGTTTTTAAAAATGCACCATCACTTTTAGTTGGCGACCGCAAACTTGGTTTAATTAAATATGTTATGTCGCTAATGAACTCAGCTAGATTAGGTGTTGGAGCACAATCAGTTGGCATTTCAGAAGCAGCATATCGTGAAGCAATAAAATACGCTAATGAACGTACACAATTTGGCAAATCAATTATTCAATTTCCAGCAATTTACGAAATGCTTACTGTAATGGAAACAAAAGTAAAAGCAATTCGTTCACTTTTATACGAAACATCTCGATTAGTCGATCTTTACAAACTATATTCAAAATTATCTGATCAAAAAAAATTAGAAAATGATGAACGTAACGAATTAAAAAAATATCAGAAATTAGCAGATGCTTTTACTCCATTGCTTAAATTAACTTCAAGCGAATATTGCAATCAAATAGCTTATGACTCTCTTCAAATTCATGGTGGTACTGGTTTTATGAAAGATTTTGCTATTGAAAGATTATATCGTGATGCAAGAATCACTTCTATTTACGAAGGCACTTCACAGCTTCAAGTTGTTGCTGCAATTCGTTCGGTAACTACTGGAGTTTATTTAAGTTGGATTAAAGAAAATGAAGCTACTAATCATGGTTATGAGCTTGATAATATTAAAAAAACATTAATTGATATGACATCTGAATATGAGAAAAGTGTTACAGCAGTTGTTGCAATTAACGATTTAGAATTTACTGATTTTCATGCTCGCAGAATGGTTGAAATGGCAGGCAATATTGTTATGGGATATTTGTTATTAAATGATTCGGCGCGTGATATTGAATATAAAAAGTTTGCCGAAGTTTTTGTTAAACGCTCATTATCACAAAATAAAGAAAAAGCATCATTTATTTTAGCAACCGAATTAAAAGATATTGCAATCTATAAAATGGTTTAATTGAAATAATTAATGTCAATTTATTCTATAGCAGAATCATTTAAAAACTTATTTTCAAAAAAATATCTTTGTAAAGCACCATTTACTAACATTTACATAAGTGGTGATGGAAGCGTAACTCCATGTTGTTTTAATAGAACTGATATTTTTGGCAATATATACGAAACGCCTTTAAAAAAAATTTTAACAAGTTCTAAAATTATTGAATTTAGAAATTCGATAAAAAATAAATCATTTCCAGGTGGATGCGAAATTTGCAAAAAGCACGTTGAACAAAATAATAAATCAAATTCTGGAATTACTACATACGAAAAATATAAAGTACAAAAAAACACTTTATCAGTTATTGAATTTGAGTTAAGTTACAAATGCAATTTAAGATGTCCAATGTGCAGATTAAATGAGGATAATTTATTTGTAAATGAACAAAGATTAGAAAATAAAAAATTTTTAATTTCAGAACAAATTGCACCTTATATTAAAAATTTAAAGTTAATGCGGTTTTATGGTGGCGAACCATTTGCAATTGATGATTATTACTCAATTTGGGAACAGGTAATTAAAAGTAATTCAAAGTGTAAATTTTTAATTCAAACAAATGGAACCATTTTTAATTCAAGAATTGAAAATATAATAAATAAAGGGCACTTTAGTTTTAATATGTCGCTCGATTCGCTTAATAAAAGCACTTACGAAACAATTCGCAAAGGTGCTATTTTCGAAAAATCGATGCAAAATTTAACAAAATTTCAACAAATTGCAAAATTAAATAATCAAACTACAAGCATATCTGTTTGCCCTATGAGAATTAATAGTTTTGATATTCCAAATATTCTTGAATTTTGTAATAAAAATAATTTATTTATTTTTTTTAATACAGTTTTTTCTCCTTGGGATATGGCAATTTGGAGTTTACCACAAAATGAATTAATTAAAATTTATAAATATTATAGAACATTTAAATTTTCTGGTAGCTCAAAAGTGAAAATTATTAATTCACAACGATGGAAATCTTTTTTAAATCAAATAAGCAATTGGATTGAAAAGGCAAAAACACGCCCAATATTATCTAGTGTAGAGATTGAAAATGCTAAACAACAAATTTATTTATTGATAATAAGTAAAACTAAAAATTATATAAGTACCCGTAATATTCAAATTGATTACTTACAACAACAAACAAAAATTTATAACGCATTAAATGAAATATTAAATTTTGTGCCTATTTCAACTTTAGTCGAAAAAATAAATTTCGCTGAAGCCGAAATACTTTTCAATAAAGTTATAGAGAAAAACGAATATGAAATAAAAGAAAATATAATTATTCCGTAGTATTTTATTAAATATTTAATTTTTCGCTATTTTTCTTTAGATTTGTTTTTATTTATTTTATGAAAACATACATAAACTCATCTGAAAAAATTAATTTAATTTCCTATTTAAAAAGTTTATGGGTCTATAAAAATATTATTTTGGTTTTTGCCAAAAGAAATATAAAAGGAAAAATTGCACAAACAAAACTTGGTGTATTTATTATCTTATTGCAAGCAATTTTATTAACATTAGTATTTGGATTTTTTATTAGCCGTTTTATTAATTTTAAAGTTACGTATCCATATATTTTGTTTGCTGTTACTGGCATGATGTCGTGGTATATATTTTCTTATGTTGCAACTTTTTCAGGTACTTCAATTATGCAAAATAATCAAATTGCTTCAAAAATATATTTCCCTCGAATAATTTTACCGTTATCATACGGATTGTCTGTATTTGTTGATTTTGCAGGTTGGTTGTTAGTACTTATTGCTTTATTAATTTATTATAATATTACTCCATCAATAAATATTTTAGCAATATTAATTTTTTTATTGTTAGATGTTATAAGTGGACTCGCTTTGGGTTTTTGGATTGCTTTATTAAGCTTAAGGTATAGAGATGTAGCTTTATTCGCACCATTACTTATTGGTATAGGAATGTTTTTTACACCTGTTTTTTATCCCGTAA
>JAVHRJ010000362.1:1108-14690 GCA_036171595.1 Bacteroidales bacterium | reverse complement strand
ACCAAGTTTTTTTAGCTCATCAAAATCTTGTACTTCGATTACTTGTGCGGTTACACCATTTTTTTCGGTTCCAATTGAGCCACCTAATGCACAAACATTTATTTTATTTTTTTCAAATGTTTTTGAGTTAATAATTCCTGTTTCTTTTTCACCTCTATCCCAATGAAGCACTTTAAGGTTTTGACGAAAAACAGTATCAGCACCAATTTCTTTTAAAGTTTTTTCCGACCAATCAACAGCATCAGAAACAGCTTTTGAACCACATAATCTATATGGATATTTTGTTACAAGTTTTTCTAGATTTTGTATTGCCCAATTGTCGGTTAAGGCATACGAAAATATTGAAACAGACATAGCTGAATCGCTAATGTTTAATTGAGAAAATGTGAAAATTGAATTAAAAATTAATGTTGAAACTATAAATATTTTTTTCATTGTTAATATTTTTTACTTTGTTTTAAAGCCTTAATTTATAAATATTTTAAAACTAACAACTAGTAATTACTAACTTCTAACTAGTAATTAGTAACTAATTATTTTCTCCCAAAATCTGCTGGAATTTCGCCCCATACTTGTGTTAGCCACTTTAACAATTGATTTTGATACGTGTTTTCTTTTAACCAGTTTTCAGCTCTTTCAATTAAATTAAAAAGCTCTTCATTTTTGTCTGTTTTTTTTAATTTTGTATTAGCTTTTTTCTTTTTAATCCACGAAATGGCAGTTAAACTGTCAGAATAAATAGGCAGTTTTACATTTTGTTTTTTACATATAGCAAGAGCGTGAACAATTGCAAGAAATTCGCCAACATTATTAGTGCCATCATCAAATGGACCCATTTTAAAAATCACTTTTTTTGAAGCAGTAATTACTCCTTGATATTCCATTTTTAAAGTTGAACCACTACAAGCAGCATCAACAGAAATGCTATCCAAAATTGGTTTTTCGTTTGTGTTTAAAAAAATATCGGAATTGCTCTCTTTTTTTATCCATTGAAAAGGTTTGCTGAACGCTAATTGAGCTTCTTCAATTGTTTTATACGATTTATATTGTGCATTTTCAAATCCATCTACTTGCTTTTTGCATTCGTTCCAATTGTCGTATATACCAGGTTTTAATCCTTTCCAAACGACATAATATTTTTTTTCTTTATTCAAATTAATTTATTTATAAGACCTAACAGGTTTTTTAAACCTGTTAGGTCTATAAACTACAAAAGTATTATTTTTTTGTCTAAAACTCATAGGTTTTTAACTATCAAATAAGAAAAATTATATCTTTACAAAATAAATTTAATAAGATGAAAAATATATTTTTAATTGTTTTTTGCTTTGTATATGCAATAACATTTGGTCAGAACGAGGCACGACTACTTAGATTTCCAGCTGTTTATGGCGATAAAATTGTTTTTTCTTATGCTGGTGATTTATATTTAGTATCAACAAATGGTGGGGTAGCACGAAAATTAACTACTCATATCGGTTATGAAATGTTTCCACATTTTTCGCCTGATGGGAAGTGGATTGCCTTTACCGCTCAATATGATGGGAATACGGAAGTTTATGTAATGCCTTCAGATGGTGGCGAACCAAAACGATTAACATATACCGCAACCTTAGGTCGTGATGATATTTCGGACCGTATGGGGCCAAACAATATAGTTACATCGTGGACAAATGATAGTAAAAAAATTATTTTTCGTTCGCGAAAGCAATCATGGAATGATTTTATTGGTCAGCTTTTTCAAGTTTCGGTTGATGGCGGAATGTCAGAGCAACTCCCTTTGCCAGCAGGCGGATTTAATAGTTTTTCTGCCGATGGTAAAAAGCTAGCTTATAATAGGGTTATGCGAGAATTTAGAACTTGGAAATATTATAAAGGCGGTATGGCCGATGATGTATGGATATATGATTTTGATTCAAAGAAAACTGAAAATGTTACAAATAACATTTCGCAAGATATTTTTCCAATGTGGGATGGTAATGATATTTATTTTTGTAGTGATCGTGATAGGACAATGAATTTATTTTGTTATAACAATTTAACAAAAGATATAAAAAAAGTTACGAATTTTACTGATTATGACGTTAAATTTCCAATATTAGGCGATAATAAAATTGTATTTGAAAATGGTGGTTATATTTATTTGTTTGATGTTAAAACACAAACACAATCTAAAATAAATGTAATAATTAATGATGATAATTTACAAGGAAGAAATCAATTAAAAGATGCATCAAAATTTATTGATGATTTTAGTATTGCTCCAGATGGTAATCGTTTGTCATTATCGGCTCGTGGCGATTTATGGTCTGTTCCTGTAAAGCAAGGAATTACACTTAATTTAAGTCAAAGCTCAGGTGTACATGAGCGTTCTGTGGCTTGGTCACCTGATGGAAAGTGGATTGCATTTTTATCTGATGCAACTGGAGAGTATGAAGTTTATATTCAAAAAGCCGATGGTAGTGCTAATCCAGTAAAACTTACAAAAGATGCTGATACGTATAAATTTTCAGTAATGTGGTCGCCTGATAGTAAAAAAATACTTTTTAGCGACAAGAAATTTCGCTTGCAATATGTTGATGTTGACTCAAAAATTGTAACTAATGTTACACAAAGTAAAACATGGGAAATTAACGATTACTCGTGGTCGCCTGATAGTAAATGGATTGCATTTTCTGATAAATCATTAAATGTTACAATGTCACAGATTTATATATATAATGTTTTAACAAAGTTCACAACAGAAGCAACCGATTCATGGTATAACTCATATCAACCATATTTTAGCGTTGATGGAAAGTATTTATTTTTTACTTCTGATCGCGATTTTAACCCAACATATAGCCAAACGGAATGGAATCATTCGTATTCTGATATGTCGCGAATATTTTTTATAACATTACAAAAAAACACTCCCAATCCTATAGGTCCTAAAAATGATGAAGTTAATTTAAATGCACCATCAGAAAAAAAAGATGAAAAAAAAGATGAAAAAATAGATATTCCAGATGTGAAAATTGAATTTGATGGAATTCAACAACGTGTAATTTCGTTGCCTACAAATGCTGGTAATTATTGGAATTTGAGTCAGGTAGGAGATAAGTTGTTTTATGAATTTCAATCAAAAGAAGAAGGTGAAAGTATTTTAAAATCGTACAATTTTAAAGATAAAAAAGAAACTTCGCTAGGTATGTTTAATGGATTTGAAATTACGGCAAATCGTAAAAAAATGCTTGTAATAAAAGATAATAAGTATTTTGTTATTGAAGTTCCATCGTTAGAAATTAAAACCGATAAAAATATTGAGTTTTCAAATATGAATGTATTAATTGATAACAAAGCAGAATGGAAACAAATTTATGACGAAGCATGGCGACAGATGCGTGATTTTTTCTACGACCCAAAAATGCATGGAGTAGACTGGAAAAAAATGCATGATAAATATTCTGTTATGTTGCCTAATGTTAGCAATCGAAACGATTTAAATTATTTAATAGGTGAATTAATTGGAGAGTTAAGTATTGGTCATGCATATACTGGTGGTGGAGATAAACCTATGCCCAATAAAATTTATACTGGATTGTTGGGTGCAAATATTGTAAAAGATGCTTCAGGATATTTTAAAATCATAAAAATATTAAAAGGACAAAATTGGGATAAAGCTTTGCGTTCGCCACTTACAGAGGTGGGTTTAAATATTAACGAAGGTAATTTTATTACTGCTGTAAATGGTAAATCAACTAAAAATGTTGTTGATATTTACACATTGTTATTTAATACTGCCGATAAAGAAACCGAACTTTCTATATCAACAACTGCATCAGAAACAGCATCACGAAAAGTTATTGTAATACCAATTAAAGATGAAAATCCTTTATATTATTATAATTGGGTGCAAAATAATATCGATAAAGTAAGTAAAGCAACAAATAGTCAGGTGGGGTATGTTCATATTCCCGATATGGGACCAGAAGGACTTGTAGAATTTTCGAAATATTTTTATCCTCAATTAGCTAAAAAGGCATTAATTATTGATGATAGAGGTAATGGTGGTGGTAATGTTTCGACCATGATAATTGAGCGATTACGTCGTGAAATTGCATTTATGGGAATGGCTCGTAACCAAATTGAAGGTAACACTAACCCAGAACAGATGATGTTAGGCCCAAAAATTTTATTAGTAAATAATTATTCAGCCTCCGATGGTGATTTATTTCCTTTTCAATTTAGGAAAATGGGTTTAGGTAAAATTGTTGGAGTTCGTACATGGGGCGGTGTGGTTGGCATTAGAGGTTCGTTGCCTTTTGTTGATGGCGGATTTTTAAATAAACCAGAATTTGGACATTATGCTGCCGATGGTAGCGATTGGATTATTGAAGGTCATGGTGTTGATCCAGATATTATTATTGATAACGACCCTGCTAAAGAATTTGCTGACGAAGATGAACAATTGAATAAAGCAATTGAATTAATAATGCTCGACTTAAAAAATAAACCACAAGAAAAAGGTAAAATACCTGCATTCCCTGATAAAAGTAAGTAAAATGTAATATGAAAAATGCCTGTGGTAAAAGAAATACTCACTCGCAAGATGCGAGCGAGTGGGAAAAAAATAAATCGCTCGCATCTTGCCATATTTATTTGAAAAACATTTATTTAAATTATGAGCGAATTTCGTAAAACAACATCAAACGAATTGTTTTTTGTAACTCTTTCCGTTGTGGGATGGATTGATCTTTTTACACGTTCCATTTATAAAGATATTATAGTACAAAACCTGCAATATTGCCAACAAAAAGAAAATCTTGAAATATATTGTTATGTAATTATGACCAACCACTTGCATTTAATTTGTAGGCGATGTTCGCTTGCCGGATGTGAGCAAGAGCAGGAAAAAGAAAAAGATTTAACCGATTTATTGGGAAGGTTTAAAAGTTATACTTCAAAAGAATTGTTAAAAGAAATTGAAAACAATATGCAGGAAAGTCGAAAGGATTGGATGCTGAATTTATTTCATGAATTTGCAAAGCAAAATAAACAATATAGCAAATATCATCTGTGGCAATACATAAATCACCCAACACTGTTATTTAGCAATGAAGTTATTTTACAAAAGCAAAATTATATTCATGAAAATCCTGTAAAAGCAGGAATGGTAACAGAGGCATCAGCTTAACTTTATATTAGTGCTTGTATAGACAGTCAGCTGAAAGTACTTGAATTATAATTTAGACAAATATGATGGAACTAAAATGCCTGAAGCAAAAAAATATACTCACTCGCAAGATGCGAGCGAGTGAAGTTATAAAATAACTCGCAAGATGCGAGCGAGTGGATATAAAAGGACTTGTTTTTGAATTAAAATTATAAATATATGAAAATACTGTATGGTGTACCAGGCGAGGGAATGGGGCATGCTACTAGAAGTAAGGTTATAATTACTAATTTGTTAAAAGAGCATGATGTCAGAATTGTTTCAAGTAATAGAGCTTTTGAGTTTTTAAACAAACAATTTACAAATAAAGTTTATGAAATAAAAGGATTAAACTTTGTTTATAAAGACGGTGGAGTAGAGAAACTTAAAACTTTTCAAGCAATATTAAAAAAGTCGCCACACAATTTATTTGAGAACTTTAAAGTGTACAAAAAGATTAACAAAGAGTTTACTCCAGATATTGTTATAACAGATTTTGAAACTTCGGCATATTTATATGGGAAATATTTAAAAATTCCAATAATTGATGTTGACAACATACAGGTTTTAAGCCGCTGTAAGCTCGATATTAAAATTCCAACTACACAAAAATTTAATTATAATTTAGCAAAAACAATATGTAAATATCGTGTTCCTGATTGCGACAATTATTTATTGTCAACTTTTTTTGATGCAGAAATTGTAAAAGAGCATACTAGTTTTATTCCGCCAATATTAAGAGATGAAATAATTAATGCAAAAACTGAAATTAAAAATCATATTTTAGTTTATCAAACTTCGTCGAGTCAGCAAAATCTTATTAAGGTTTTAAATGAAGTTGAAGGTGAACAATTTCTTGTTTATGGCTGTAATATTGATGAAATAAAAGGAAATTGTACATTAAAGAAATTTAGTGAAGATGGTTTTATTAATGATTTAGCCACATCAAAAGCAATTATTTCTAATGGCGGTTATTCATTAATAAGCGAAGCTGTATATCTTCATAAACCTGTTTGTTCGTTTCCCATAACAAATCAGTTTGAGCAATATATGAATGCTGCTTATATCGAAAAATTAAATTATGGAAAACATCTCGCAGAATTTAACTCAACAGGAATAAAAGAGTTTTTGGAAAAGTTAGATTTATACAGAAAAAGCATAAATAATTATATGCAAAATGGTAACGAAAAAACTTTTAAAGAACTTGATTTTATTTTGTTAAAATACAGTTTAAAGTAACTGCTTTAATATTTTGTTTTGTAAAATAATTATCCAATTAGAATTATATACATTATTACATCTTAATTGAGCCATGTTTATTCTAATTTGAATGGCAACAAACATATTATCAATTTCGATTTTTCATACTTATAAATTATAAATTCTAATTCAGAATTTAGTTAATAAAAAATATCTATATTATAACAATAAGAAATTATTATTCTGAATATCAGCTATATAAATTATATTTGAAAAAAAAATATAAAATATATAGGTATATATAAAATACTTATATATATTTGCACGTTTAATATACATAAAATTTATAAAAAATGGCATCAAACGATTTATTAAAAGGAACCTTAAAACCAATTATTCTTAAATTATTATCAGAAAATAAAAGAATGTATGGTTACGAAATTACACAATCTGTAAAAGAACTCTCAAAAGGTAAAATAGAACTAACTTTTGGAGCACTTTATCCAATTCTACATAAATTAGAGTTAGATGGAATAGTTGTAACAGAGCAGGAAATAATAAATAATAGAAATAGAATTTATTATTCGTTAACCGAAACAGGTAAAAGTACAGCTAAAGAAAAAATACTTGAGCTTGAAGATTTTGTAAATACATTGAGAATATTGTTAAAACCAAATTACGGGTTAGAATATGTATTTGCTAAATAAAATACAGGTTGAAATAATTATTGCTGACGTACAGCAAGCCAGTATAACTTTGTCGCATTTAGCCGATGATCTGGTAGATCATATATGTTGCGAAGTTGAAAGCCTTATTAATGAAGGAAAAGATTTTGAGCGGGCTTATGAAATAGTTAAAAAAGAAACAGGAATAGAAGTTCTTCAAAAAATACAGGACAATACAAATTTTTTAATCAATAAAAACTATAGGTTTATGAAAACAACAATGAAAGTTACAGGAAATATTTCTTTAGCAATACTAGGTATTGCAACAGTTTTTAAAATTATGCATTGGCCAGGAGCTAGTATTGGCTTTGTGTTGGGCTTTTTTCTGTTAAGTGCTATATTTTTTCCAATAGCAGTTTTTACAAATTATAAATATGTAAGCAATAAGAAAAATTTATTTCTTCATCTAGCAATTTTAATAGGAGGAATAGGGTTTATGGCTGGTGTCTTATTTAAGGTACAGCATTGGCCGGGTGCAGGAATTTTATTGTTAATAGGATATTTAGCTTTGTTATTGATTTTTTTGCCTTCATTGTTATTTGTTAAAATAAAACAAACACAATCTTCGAAAGACAAACGGATATACATTCTTGGGATTATTGCAATTATTATTTATGGTTTGTCAAATATGTTTAAAATGTTTCATTGGCCAGGAGCTTCAATACTAATGTTAACAGGTGCTTTGCTGTTAATTGGTGTTTTTATCCCAATTTTTACATGGCGAAGAATTCAGTTGGAAGGCAAAATAACTGGTCAGTTTATTTTTACAATTATTTGCTCAATGTTTTTAATTCTTCTTACTTCATTAATTGCTTTAAATATGTCGAAAAATGTTCTTAATGGATTTGTTAATCAGGCAAATAGCACTACATTAATAAATAATTATTTGAATAAAAATAATGCGTTATTATTTAGCAAAATTGATTCAAAAAACGACAGTTTAGAATTGAATTCAAAAGCAATAATCATAAAAAAATTAGCCGATGATTTGGATGAATATATTTCAAATTTACAATGTGAATTAATAATGAAATCCGATGGTTTAAATGAAATGAATTCAAAAGAACTTGTTGGAAATGTTTCGGGTATTATTCGAAAAGATAATATTGAAATTGTTTATTTGCTATTAATGGGTGAAAACAATAATGGCAAAGCAATTGAGTTAAAAGATAAGATTAGTAAATATAAAACTATTCTGCTTAACGATAGTTTAATTAGTAACTCAGAAATTTCATCGCTTTTAAATTTGTCTGATAATAAACAAGATGGTCAAATAATTACATGGGAGGAACAGAATTTTCAAGGATGTTATGTAATTAGAGCAATCTGTATTTTAAAATATCTCCAATTAAAAGTAAATACAGTAGAGTCAGTTGCACTTAATAATTTAATTAATAAAAATAATAATCTTTAAAATTTAACAATATGAAAAAGTTTATTTATATAACCGGAATAGCTTCAGCTAACTTAATGTTTTTAGGTGCAATGTTTAAGGTTCAACATTGGCCAGGAGCTGGAGTAATGTTAACTCTATCTGTATTTCTTTTTTGCTTTTGTTTTCTACCCTTTGCTTTATATCATAGTTATCAGAATAGCTCCCCAAAGAAATACAAATCATTGTATATTGTTACATTTATTGTTTTTTTTATTGTTTTTATTTCTGCTTTATTTAAAGTTCAACATTGGCCAGGAGCAGGAGTCTTAATGTTTATAAGCATTCCAATACCATTTGTGTTATTTTTACCTATATATTTAATTCAAACCCGAAAAGATAAAAATTACTCTATGGTTAATTTTATGGGTGTAATGTTTGCAATGACTTTTCTTGCGGTTTTTAGTGTGTTGCTTTCAATAAATGTTAGTCGAAATGGATTAAATGGTTTTGAATTACAGTTTATAAATAATCAGAATTTAATTGATAATTTAAAAATATCAAATATTAAAACACAAGATCAAGCTATAATAAAATCAGATGAACTTTGTAATCTTATTGAAGATATTAAAAGTGAAATGCTAATTAAGTCTAATAATAGTAAAGTTACTTTAAATACTTTTATAAATAATGCGGATAATACAGATATTCCTTTATCTATATTGTATAACAAAACGAAAAATAGCAATATTGATGAATTAAAAAGTAAAATTAGTATATTTAAACAAGCAGTAATTTCTTCCGATAAAATTAGTCCCGAATTAAAAGAATTATCTGAAAAATTATTTAATGTCGAAGATAAAGTTGATGGAGATAAAATTGTTTCGTGGGAAAGTAACGAGTTTAGTAATTATTATTTAGTGGTTGTGTTAGATGCATTAACTCGATTAGAGTATAATGTTATGTTTGTAGAACATGAACTTTCATCAAAATAAATAAAGCCGCTAAAAGCGGCTTTATTTTATGCTTTTACATAACTAAGTTTAACCATATTTGTTCTTCCTTTTTCTTTTAAAGGAGTGCTTCCTGTATGAACAACTATATCTTCATTTTTAAGAAGTCCTTTTTCAATTAAAAAATCAATTGAAAAATTAATTGTTTCATCAATATCATTAAAAACGTCGGCATAAAAAACTGTTATGCCCCAAACAAGTGACAATTTTGAAACAAGTTCAAGATTATTAGTAAATGCATATATTTTAGCTTTAGGTCGATGTGCTGCTATTTGAAATGCTGTGTAACCAGAATGTGTAAAAGTAATTATTGCTTTAGCGTTAGTTTGTTCGGCTAAACGGCAAGCCGAATGGCAAATTGAATCGTATAAAAATGTTCGTGACATTTCCATTGGTGCGTGATCCCTATTAAATCGATATGCTTTATCTTCGGTGTAATGAATAATACTTTCCATTGCTTGAACTGTTTCAATTGGAAATTTACCAGTTGATGTTTCGCCACTTAACATTAAGCAATCGGCACCATCTAAAACAGCATTTGCACAATCAGTTGCTTCGGCACGTGTGGGGCGAAAAGCTGTAATCATACTTTCAAGCATTTGAGTAGCTATAATTACTGGTTTTGATTGTTCAATACATTTTTTTACAATGTTTTTCTGTATTAATGGAACTTGATCAAATGCAACTTCAACTCCTAAATCACCACGTGCAATCATAATAGCATCGGTAACATCTATAATGTTATCGATTTCGGCAACCGCTTCGGGCTTTTCAATTTTTGCAATAACTAATGCATGTTTTTTCTTTTTGCGAATAATTTCTTTTAATTCAACAATGTCGGTAACTGTTCTAACAAATGATAATGCAACCCAATCAACATTATGCTCAAGTGCAAAATCTAAGTCAATTAAATCTTTTTCGGTTAGGCATGGTAAAGAAACTTTAGTGTTTGGTAGATTTACTCCTTTGTGCGACGAAAGTATTCCGCCATTAATTACTTTTGTTTTTACAGTATCAATGTTATTTGTTTTAACAACGAGTAGTTTAATTTTACCATCATCAATTAATATTTCATCATTTACTGCAACATCCCGTGGAAACTCCTTATAAGTTAAATATGCTTGCTCTTTTGTTCCTAAGCATTCATTAGTTACGATGTTAAAAAATGTACCATCTTCGAGTAAAACTCCATTGTTTTCCATATCGCCAACACGAAGTTTTGGGCCTTGTAAATCAGCTAAAATTGAAACATTGGTTTTATATTCTGAATTTATTTCGCGAATAGTATTCATAACCTTAAGATGGTCTTCGTGTTTACCGTGCGAGAAATTTAATCTGCAAACATCAAGTCCATTTAAAATCATTTCTTTTAGTACTTCTTTTGATGATGAAGCAGGACCCATTGTTGCAATGATTTTTGTTCTAGATATAGTTGTTTTCATTTAATCTTATTTTTTGCTAAAATAAATAAAAGATTAAAAGTAACAATATTTAATATTCAAATTTTTAGTATTTGAATAAAATACATTAATTTGCATAATTATTAAAAAATTTAATTATGAAAAAATCGAGAATTTACTTTTGTTTGTTTGTATTAATTGCATCACCAATTTTAAGTTATGGACAAGCAGCTGGAAATTGGTATTATAATCAATCTAAAGCTGGTAAATCTATCAATTATGCTGGAATAAATAATGCCGACGAATCATATAATTATCGTCAGGTTCAACAGCAGTCATATTATCCTCCAGTTTATTCATCAAACGATACATCATTTACAATTAATGCAAATGTTATGATGAACGTAAAGGCCGATGAATATGTTATAATTTTTGCAACATCTCAGGTTGGCGAAACAATTGAAAGTTGTCATGATGTTGTTAATAAACGTATTGATAATTTTATTAATAGCGTTTTACCACTTGGAGTTAAAAAAGAAGATGTTTACATCGATTTTATTTCGCAGTTTCCTATTTTTGAAGTTGAAGTTGAGAAAAAACTTTTTAGCAAAACTTATAACGAAGTTCCAAAAGGATTTGAAGTTCGTAAAAATATTCATATTCGTTATAAAGACTCAAAAATTGTTGAACAAATGCTAATTAAAGCATCACAAAATGAAATTTATGATATTGTAAAAGTTGATTATGTTGTAAATAATTCAGAAGCAGTTTACGATTCAATAAGAGCAACTTGTGTTCGCATTATTACTGAAAAATCAAAAGAATTTAAAAAACTAGGAGTAAAGTACGATTCAAAATATCAAACCGTAAGCGATAATATATCAAGTATATATCCTCTTGACAAATATTCGACATTTACAGAATTCGTAAAATACACAGGCGACCAAACAAAACCTGGAAGTAAATCTTTACCTCGTTCAAATGTTCCAGCATTATATTATGATAAACAAGCTTATACTGGCTACGATTTAGTTATAAATCCAGCAGTTATTGAACCTGTTGTGCAATTTACTTGCAATTTAACGGTGAAATATGTTTTGAAGAAGCAATAACTAAAGCAAATTCCAAATATCAAAAAACAAATTTCAAATATTTTTTTTATTGACTTGCCACGACCTTCAGGTCGTGGTGTGTAATAAAAAATAAATCAGGCTTTAGCCAAAAGATATTATGATAAATAATAAAGAAAATATTATTCGTTGCCCATGGTGCTTAAAAGACGAACTCTACACTCGTTATCACGATGAAGAATGGGGAATACCGGTTCACGACGACTTAAAACATTTTGAATTTTTAATTCTCGAAACTTTTCAGGCTGGGCTTAGTTGGCATACAATACTTAAAAAGCGTGAAAATTTCAGAAAAGCCTTTAATGAGTTTGATGTTATAAAAGTTAGTAAATACAATGAAACGAAGATAGAATCATTGTTACAAGATTCCGGAATAATTCGTTACAGACTTAAAATTGAATCTGCTATTGCAAATGCAAAAGCATTTATTAATGTACAAAAGGATTTTGGAACTTTTGACAAATATATTTGGAGTTTTGTTAATAATAAGCAATTAAAGAATAAATGGAATTCTTTATCTGAAATTCCTCCTAAAACTGAATTATCTGATAAGGTTAGTGCTGATATGAAAAAACGCGGATTTAAGTTTGTTGGTTCAACAACAATATATGCGCATTTGCAGGCAATTGGGGTAGTTAATGATCATTTAGTTAGTTGTTATAAGTATTGAAAAGGTAATGTTTCTATAAACATCAAACTAATTAAACCTGTTTTAGTTGGATTAATTAGTTTGATGATATAATTTATGATATGTATTTGTGTTAATTGTTAATAATAAGAATATTTTTTTCTACAACAATATTGTTACATATAATTTGATATGAATACGTGCCTTTTGCAAAATCTGTTAAGGATATTTCAGTTTTATTTCCTATGAGTTGTTTAGTTATTATTTTATGTCCGACTATATCAAATATCTCTATTGAGGAATTAATAAATTCATTATTGAAATTTTCAATGATAATATAATTTTTCGAAGGATTTGGATAAACTTTAATATTTGATTTGCTAATATCAATAGTTTTCTCAATAATATTGTTATAATTATTTACTATTGGACTTTGTACTAAAATCTTTTTTGATGGACATGAGCCATTAAACATTCCATCAATTGAAACATTTTTCCATAATCTAATATACCATTCTGGGTTACTATTATAAGAAAAATATATATCTAATGTGTTATTATTTCTAAAAATACCAGTTGATCTATATATCTGATTTACACCTATATCGTCTTTGCAAATGATAGGGTTCGGATATAAATCCCAATTTATTAAATCACAACTTTTTGCAATATATAAACTATTGTGCTCCCCTGGTCCACATGATGGTAGGTGTTTACCTGATATTAACATATAATAATTGCTATCAAAACTATTATGTAATACATCAATATGCCAAGGGTAAAATGCACTTAGTCCATTTAAATTAATATTTATATGATTTCCTTCGTAATTATTAGAAACAAAACTCCAGTTATTTTCAATAGAACTGTTAGTTATAAATTGAATTGAAGTTGTTTCAGGTGGGTGGGATGAATATCCA
>JAVHRJ010000362.1:0-1098 GCA_036171595.1 Bacteroidales bacterium | reverse complement strand
TACATAAAATAAATAATAAAGATTATCTTTTTTAATAATTGAAGGTGAAGCTGAATTATAGAAAGGTAGTTGTTGTGAGTTTAATTCTGTTAAGATTACATTATTTGTAAAGGTTTGCCAATTATCAGTTGATTTTAATAAATGAATAAATTCAGAAATAATTCTAGGTGAGGTGGTTGGGTAATCTAAAGCTCTTATATAGAATATATATTCAATACCATTTTCTTTAAAATAATCCACATCGCAATTATGATCATGATCAGAACAATAATTACATGTTGGTGGTACTAGAGGATTAGTAACTCCTGGAATATCAGTAAAATTTATTCCATTTGTACTCTCCACTATAGTTGGATTTTCATATAAGTCAACTCCGTTTGGGTAAGGTGTAAAAACTAGCCTATAACTGCCATTTTCTATTTGTTGTATATCAGGGTGTACTGCTTGTGGCAAATTGTTAAATGTAACACCTTCCACTACTTTTGTTGAGGCATGGAATAATCCACCCGCTGTAAGATTAGTAACACTAAAACCAGGTTTTAATACTACTTTAGTACCACCAAGAAATTGAACAAAAGCTGTGTTTGAAATTGTTGTAGGCGAAGTATTTGATGCTGTAACTGTTGCAGTTGTATTGTAATTTATATATTGTGTGCCATTTGTTATATTTTGACCATTAACATATATGTCGGAACTTGATTGTGCAAAAAGATTAAAATAATTCATGCAAAATATAATCAATGTTGTTGTTTTAATTATTATTTTCATAATGTTATATTTTAAAAGATTTTTTACAGTACTAGAAATATAAATATAGCCAACGTTTAATTATTAGCCTTTAATAGTTCAATTTCTTTTTGCATTTGAATAACATATAAGTATAATTCTTCAATCTTTTTTAATAAAACTTTATTCATTTCACCAACTGCAATTCCGTTTTCTCCTATTTCGCTAGCGCTTGGTACATCTGGTAAATGGTTATTTAATTTAATAAAAGATTCAACATCTTTTAATTGTAAAAGGTCATATTTATTATCAAATACATAATCAGGCCACCAAGTAGTAGAAGTAGTTTCAATAACTAATTCTCGTGCTCCA
>JAVHRJ010000361.1:0-2987 GCA_036171595.1 Bacteroidales bacterium | reverse complement strand
TTCCAAATCTAAAATTCCAAACTCCAAGTTAAAAACTTTAGACTTGAAACATGGGATTTGGATTCTTGTTTCTTGGGGCTTGGTGTTTGATATTTGGAATTTGAAAAAATATTTTATTTGATGGGTTACCTTTTAGTTTTTTTAACATTAAGGTTAAAGTTAACACAAATGTTTAATTTAAAATCTAAAAAAATGAAAAAAGTTATTTTCGGTCTTTTCGTAGCTTCAATGTTCGCATTAGCTTCTTGTGGTGGTCCATCTGATAAAGATGTTAAAGCTCTTGATTCTTTAAATTCACAATTAGATCAAGCTTTACAAGATCTAAACACAACTGTTGATTCAGCTGCTGCAACTGTTGATAGCACTGTTGCTCCTCAGTAATTAAGAAATCCCGCAAGGGTAATTTGGTTTAGTAAAAAAGACGCTTCATTTATGAAGCGTCTTTTTTTATTTTTCGGGCTTCTAAGAATCGTCTTTTCTTCGTTGGATTTCAATTTTAAAATACTCATTTACAATAAGTAAACTCCGTTTTTTAAAATCTTATCCGCCTCAAAAAGTCTAATTTTTATAAACCCTTTTTTATTACATTTGCATCAAATTTTAAATTATGCAAAAATTATTAGCCCTATTTTTCATTTTAGCAACAGCAAATTTATTTGCTCAAAAACCTGATTTACAAAAACTCGAAACATATATTCAAAAATGTATGACCGAGTGGGAAATTCCCGGAATGGCTGTCGGAATTATTAAAAACGATAGCTTAATATTTGCAAAAGGTTTTGGCGTAAGAGAAATAAACAAAACAGAAAAAATTGATGCAAATACAATGTTTGGAATTGCAAGTAATACTAAAGCTTTTACTTCGGCAGCTTTAGCAACTCTAGTTGATGAAGGTAAAATTAAATGGGACGATAAAGTAACTGAATATATTCCATATTTTGAAATGTATGACCCTTTTGTAACTCACGAATTTACAATTAGAGATTTACTTTGTCATAGAAGTGGACTCGAAACTTTTAGTGGCGATTTAATTTGGGATGCAACAACTTATAATCGTGAAGAAGTTATTAGAAGAATAAAATACTTGAAACCTGTTTATAGTTTTAGAAGTCATTATGGATACTCAAACCTTTTAGTGTTAACTGCTGGTGAAATTATTCCTAAAGTTACAGGAAAAAGCTATGATGAATATATTAACGAAAAATTCTTTATTCCACTTGGAATGACAGCAACAAACACTTCAATAACAAATCACGCTAATTACAAAAACTTAGCTATTCCTCACGCAAAAAATAATGGCAAAACTGTTACTGTTAAATACATTAGTTGGGATAACATTGCACCTGCTGGCGGCATTAATTCAACAGTAAACGATATGAGTAAATGGATAAAAATGCAATTAAAAAATGGAAATTATAACAACCATTTATATTTCTCAAAAAATGCTCAACGCGAAATGTGGTCGTCGCAAACGGTTGAAGAAGTTTCTAAATTTGACGAAATGCTTTTTCCAAGCATGCACTTTCATACTTACGGTTTAGGTTGGGATATGTTCGATTACCATGGTAGAAAAATTATTAATCATAGTGGCGGATTAGATGGAATGATTTCGCAGGTTGTTTTAGTTCCAGAAGAAAATATTGGGTTTGTTGTTTTAACAAATAGCATTAATTATTTACCTTATACATTAATGTATAGTATTCTTGACGAATGCTTTGGTGTTGAAGGAAAAGATTACAGCTCAGTTATTTTGAATTATGTTAAAATTAGAGACGAAAATAAAATTAAAGACGATAAAGAAGCCGATGAAAAAAGAAATAAAAATTCGAAGCCTACACTGCAACTTGAAAAATATTGTGGTACTTATGGTGGCGAATTATATGGCAATGCAACAATAACATTAAAGAACGGGAAATTAGAATTGCAATTTTTACCAGCTCCAGATTTCTATTCAGTATTAGAACATTGGCAGTACGATACTTTTGTTGTTGATTTTAAAAATTTTCCATCGCTACCAAAAGGAAAAGTTAATTTTATTATAAATCAGGATGGCGATGTTGATGAATTTAAAATTGACGTTCCAAACCCAGATTTTGATTTTACAGAACTAAAATTTAAAAAATTATCTTCAAATACTCAAAATTAATGCGGAATTTTAGTTGGAAGTTTATTTTTTTTAATGACCTCACCCTTAACCCCTCGCCAAAGGAGAGGAAAAAGAAAAAGGTAAAACTCAAATTATTTTCCTTTAAATTTTGTTTAATTTCTTTATTTATTTTTTTTAATGTTATTTCTAATGCTCAAACTTCCGATTCCACATATTTAACAATATACAAAAATTCTGATATGATTTTTACTGGGGTATTGAAAAGTAAATATCAACTACCCGATTATAACGATTGTGAAACAAATTCAAGATTCTTATTAGAATTTCAATTAACTGAAATTCAAAAAGGTACAAGGCGTATGAAAATGCAAATTGAAACACCAGACTCTGCTTTTAAAATGAACAAAGAATATTTAATGTTTTGTAGTAAAATAAAATCGCACGGAAATAAAATTTACACAAAAACACATTCCGAAGAGGTATGTTTAAACTGCGATAATCCTGGAATAAAAGCTATATATAAAATTGTAAACAGAAGACCTTTTTCAACATTAAAACAACCGTTGGACCCAAATAATTTAGTTCCTAAAGGTTGTGGGTGTCATTAATAAATATTTATTATTTTTGTATAAAATAACTCATTATGAAAAAACTATTTGCTTTAATTATGTTAGTTCTTTCATTAAACATTGCATTTTCTCAAATATTACCTTTGCCACCACGCTCAATTTATGCATATAACGGAACTCAAATAATTTCTATACTAACTCCACTGAGCCTTACAGCGCGCGAAGACACAATTTTTTCGCAAATAACTAATGGAAACGTTCCCGATTTTTTAAGAAATTTAGTAGAAATAACTTCAACCGTAAATATTTCC
>JAVHRJ010000360.1:0-3001 GCA_036171595.1 Bacteroidales bacterium | reverse complement strand
GCAGTTGATTTTAAAACTATTAGTAATGATATAAATAAAATAATACGAAACATCCAATAAATTTAATAGTTCATTAGCAATGATAAAAATGCCAAATTTAAGTTATCAAAATTAGTATAAAAAAATTCAATTGGAGTAAAAAACTCAATTTTTTCTTGGACGATTATTTCAAATAATTTAGTTGAAAGTAATTCGATACTGTGTTTTGAATATTCAAAATTAATTTGTGCTCAATTTACCTTTAACATTTATCTGTTTGACAATAAAGTGCAATTGCGATATTTTTTATATCTTAGCATCATAATTTTGTTGTATTTGATAGTCTAATCTATTATTTATAAACGAAGATTAAAATGAGTTATATGAAAAATATTTTATTTGTTTTTTACTTTATAACTTTCTACTTTATAACTTTACAAACTTTCAACTGTTATTCGCAATCATTTCCCGGAGGTTTTATGGAAAACGGAATTGATACTATTGTGAGGCAAAGGTTAGATTCTTCACAAATAGCAGCTTTTATGCCCCAGCGTGGTTTATTTACTTTTCCTGCTCCTTATAATACGCAAGGAATAAGGATTACCAATGCCGGCGATTGTCAGGGAGGCGATTGTGTATCGTACATCGGTTATTCCTATTGGAGAAATACAAATAATCATATTGGTTGTGATAGCATGCTAATCTTTGTTGGTCTTGATAAATCGAAGGGTGGAACAGGACCTGCCTTATTCAGTTACAATAAAACTTCCGACCAGGTCAGGAACCTCGGACCCTTATTTGATGCATCTAATGCATTCAGTTGGAATAGTGGCGAGGGCTGGTATTTCAGTGCCACATTACCAAGTAAGTTATATATTATGGGAGGTACAGCACTAATTCGGTACGATGTTATAACCCATGTTTTTGATACAGTTTTTGATGTCAGAAATTATCTGGGTACAGATAAATATATTTGGCAATGTCATAGCAGTAACAACGACAGGATGCATTCTTTTACTTTGCGTGAAAATATGACTTATGCTGTTTTGGGCAGTGGTGTTTACGATGAGCTTTTAGATACGATGTATTATTTTCCTGCCATTGGCGACCTTGACGAATGCCAGGTTGATAAAAGCGGAAAGTGGCTTCTTATCAAGGAAAATGTTGATTCACAATACGGGGAAGATAACGTGATAATTAATTTAGAGACTGGCGAGCAAAGAGTTTTATTAGATCAGGATGGTGCTGCAGGACATTCTGACAATGGATTTGGATATATGGTTGCTGCAGATAATTGGGGCGAAGTCGGTGATACTAAATTGTGGCGGTTCAGTGATAATCCTTTCAAATGGACCAGAGTGATGAGAGGAAGGTACTGGTCTGATTTTGCAAATTGTGGTTATGCTTCATGGCACTTGTCCTTTGCTGATGCAAAAGACACTTTAGAAGTTCCTGTAAATAAACAATATGTTATTGCCAGCGCTGCTTCCGAAAATGGATGTCCGAGATGTGATGAAATAACAGCATTCCGTTTGGATACCACCCTTGATGTTTTAGTTATCGCTCCCTCCATGACCAATTATAAAAAAACCGGAGGTTCGGAAGATACTCTTCCGGGATATTCTAAAATGCCCAAAGGAAATGTTGACATTACCGGGAAATATTTTATGTGGAGCAGTAATATAGGCACTAACCGATTAGATGTTTTTATTGCCAAAATTCCTTCGCAACTTCTTGTATCCGATTCAGCAGCTACCGTTTCTTATATTGCAGAAAAAAACGAACAGGTAAAAATATTTCCAAACCCTGCAAATGCTTTCCTTACGATTGAATTAAGTGGGATGGCTTATTTCTCTGTTTATGATATTACCGGAAAATTAATGCTGAAAGATTTTATTGACCATTCAAAAACACTTGATTTGAGTGGAATGGAGAATGGAATATATCTTTGTCATATACTTACCAAAAATTATTCTTTAGTAAAAAGATTTGTGGTTTCAAAATTATAATATTCCACCAAGTTGTTAATGGCTTAAATGCTGCGAAATAATTAATTTGCTTAATTTTATAATCATTAAAAAAAATATTCTTAGTTAAATTAATCTGAAGTTTTATAATTCATATTTATAGAATTTTTTTTATTATTTTTACAACATATAAATTTCATTAATTTAATATGTCAAACAATTTCAAATTTCCATTTTCAGAATTTGAAACTCAGCGTTTACGGCTTATTAGTTATAGTGCTCGTTTTGCACAAGATTCCTTTGGTTTGTACAACGATGAGGATGTAATGAAATGGGCTGGTCCCGATACCCACAAATCAATTGATGATACACTTTTGTTTATAAAATCGGTAACCGAAGCCAGTTTTGAAGGCAAAATGCTTTTTTGGGCTGTTCAACTTAAAGATACTAATAAAGTTATAGGTGATATTTCGCTTCAACCAGATGCCAAACATAAATTTGCATCGGCAGGAACATTTTTATCTAAAGAATATTGGAAACAAGGAATTATGTCCGAAGCTATGCAACCTATTCTTTGGTTTGCATTTAACAAACTTGAACTTAACAGAATAGAAGCTCAAATTTATTCTGAACATATTGCATCAATAAAACTATACACAAAATTAGGTTTTAAAAAAGAAGGTTTATTGCGACAAAATTTTTTGATAGATGGAGCGTTTAAAGATTCTATAATGTTTTCGTTGTTAAAAAATGAATTTAAACCACAAAATAATTGGAAAGAAATTAAATAGTTTTAGGTTTCAAGTTTTAGGTTTTTCACTTTATTAAGTTATTTGTTATTGATTATTAAGTTATTTGTTATTGATTATTAAGTTATTAAGTTATTAAGTTATTGGTTATTAAGTTATTGGTTATTAAGTTATTAAGTTATTGGTTATTAAGTTATTGGTTATTAAGTTATTTGTTATTGATTATTAAGTTATTTGTTATTGATTATTAAGTTATTAAGTTATTAAGTTATTGGTTATTAAGTTATTGGTTATTAAGTTATTAAG
>JAVHRJ010000359.1:0-3002 GCA_036171595.1 Bacteroidales bacterium | reverse complement strand
TTTAGATTTATTTCTCTTTCTTTTGTAAAATCACGTGCAGGTTTTAATATAAATCGATTGTTCGATATTGCATTAATTTTCTTATTAAATGAAGTACTTAATTCTCCATTAAGATTGAATTGATAATACCATATTTCTTGTTCACTAATATTACCTTTTGAAAACTCTTTAGTAATATTTTCTGTACAATCTTGATTTGAGAGATGAGCCAAACAACTGAATAAATCGTGAAGATCATTTCCGTTTTTTTGATTATAAATTAGTTGAAAGGCTTTAGTTCTTGTGTTCGATTTGTCAAAAAACACTAAACAATATGCTGCTTCATTCAAATAGTACTGTTTACTGAGAATTAAATATAAATCGCAAATTTTCTCAAAAATTCTTTCCTCTTTTGTTCTTAAATATATTGTGGAAAAGTTCACCATTATTTCAGGGATCAGACTATCAAACCCAATTATATGCACAATAGATGGATCGGTTAACAGATAGTCTAATATTTTTAGAGCAGACTCAGCCAGATTTACCTTTTTTAAACCAGCTTCCAAATGCCAAAATTCATTACCTATTCTTCCGCCTTTTCCATTACTTGAAAATCTATCCGAATAAAATCTTATCCCATCTAAGAAGTAATCAATGTACTCGTCAAGAAAAGCGCTTTGTTCAATTAAAAAATACATACCATAACGAATCCAATCGTTCTCAGACTTTTCAAAAACACTGAACAATTTTTCTATAGTATCTTTGTCGTTTAACCGTTGCACCCCTATAGCAATCATTGCATCATTTCTTATATAATTATTGTCATATAACAGAGCAGTATTTATTAATGCCATCCTTACTTTGTCCATATACTCAAAAGGTAACTCCATGTGAGCTAATAGATTGATAGCATTACCTACAACTGTATAATACGCTTTGACATTAATATTCCTCAATAAGAAATTTATTGCCTCTTGACTTTCTCCAAATTTTGCTAGTTCGTAGAAATCATACTTATCTCTGTCTATCCATATTTTTTTTCTTTTATAATTATTAAAAATGTTACTAAATATTTTCATTCTTAAAGATTCATTTACTCTATCAGGTTCAAATTTTATTGTCAGTTCGGGTTGTATTCTTAAAATCCAATTTTTAAGCGCATCGTTTTTATAATTGTTCAGTAAAAAAGAGAGAGTATTTACCCATGATGGAATTATAACACTAAACCTAGTGGGAAATGCTAAAAACTTTTTAATCTTATCTAATGAAACGTTTGATAGAGTTCTTGCAGCTAAATATTCTTGAAAACTATTATGCTCAAATTGCCACCTGTCACCCCGCTTATTCCATAGACCTGTTTGCTTTAAAATTTGTCTAATTCTCTTATTTGGAATTATTAAGAAATACTCCTTTGTATTTATATTGTTTCTACATAATGTCTCCATTATTAATGCTAATTTCTCAAAATTAGCAAGGGCAACTTCCCTGTTTTCAATAATATCTTCATTATTCGTTGTACGAAAATGTTCCTCATCATGTTGAATACTGTTGTAAATAAGTGTTTCATATATTGCGTTTCGTGAACTCGGTAATTCATTATTTCTTTGAAATTCATTTACAAGAAATTTAAGATAAAATGGTATGTCCAAAAGGGCATGTGATTTATTCATCCGAGTCGCTTCGTAAAATAAATTTGCTTTTTTGTCCAATTCCTTAGTTATATACTTACTTATTTCATCAGGTGAGAGTTGATTCAATACAAAAACTGTAAATGATTTAAGGGTACCGGAAAATGTATTATTGGCAGAATTGTAGAAATTAGTTCTACATGTAATTATAACTTTACAACTTAAATGTTTTTCGGAAAACTTTTCTATTTCTCTAACTGCGTTAATTTTATAATCACTCTTTATCTCATCAAATCCATCTAGAAGCAATAATAAAGATTTCTCCGGGATTTTTTCCCAATAATCAGGAAGTAAATCTTCGATTTTTTCATCTGTATATAGATTTAATCGAACAAATATTGGATAGTATTCCGAATCTTCATCTGAATAAATAGAGATAATTCTTTGTAATTCAGTAGTCTTGCCACTGCCAGCATCAGCAAGAAGAACTATTCGTTTCTCTTTGTCCAATACTTCAGTGATATCTTTAGAAGCAAGGTATCTCAAATAACTTGATTCGCTTGAGATTGCATCCTTGTAAAGTAAAACGGTTCTATATAAATAATCTTTCATTACTACTGGTTGTTCAATCGGATATTTCAATTTATTTTTTTCTATTTCCTTTACCTCTCTCTCAAAATCTTCTATACATTCTTCGATATATATATATGCTAATAATCCAATATCTTCATTTTCATCTATTGGTTTAAACATTATTTTTTTATCCATTAATTCCTTTTTAAACTGTTTTACTTTTCTTAGCTGCTCGGCGTCTTCTTCGGAATCAATATCTATTTTGTTAGTATTTTTAAAAAAGAAGAATATTTTAAATCCTTTATTGCTTTGTTTTTTTTCTAATGCTTTGTCAAATTCTTCCTTCATCCTGATTCGTATTCTTTGTTAACCATTGAATCAATTGCACCTGTAGGTGCTCCAAATCTTGTCCATAATATTCCAATAAAGATGTCAGATTTGTTTATCAATTCATTAATAAGTGATTGCGCTCTTGGTCCAGCTTCGGCTATTACGGAGGTGAAATCTCGGGGCTCAATTGTATATTTTGTCTTTTCAGAACGATGATTATTAAGTTTATAACAAGCATTAAAGACTTTATCCTTGAGGTCTTTAACATCTTTTGGATATGATATAAAAACAGTTTTCTTCTTACACGTTGATTCCATTTCCAATCCTAATAGTATTATAATTTTTAGTTCTTAAAATAACTTTTATTAAAGTATTATTTTTTTTCGATTCATAACTTGAAATGGATAAGCAAGTAGGTAACGTATTCGTCACCCTATTTGGTAATTTTTGTGAGCATGTTTGTAACAAAGAAAGAGAACCTCCTATTTCCTT
>JAVHRJ010000358.1:0-14770 GCA_036171595.1 Bacteroidales bacterium | reverse complement strand
CCACCTTTTGCAAAAGCTATTGCACCTGTATAATAATGAATTTGTTTTGATTTATCTTCATTTCCATAATTATACTGGTCGGAAATAGAGAAAAACCATTTTGGTGCAATTGAGTATTCAACCTGTAGCATTGCCCAATTTCCTAAATCTTGTTTAGTAAACAATGCAGCCATTTCAATATGAACAGCGTTTTTATCATTTAGCTTGTAAAGCATATCGGCAATTCCAACATTTGAATAAACAGTACCATGTCCTTTTCTAAGGACATAAGAGTTGTATATTAAATTTTGATAAATAAAATTTGCACTAAACTTTTTCGAAAACTTTTTATTTATTTCAATATTAAAATCCTGATAATATAAATCGTTTCCTATTTTAAAGAAATCTGATTTATAACCATAAGTTCCAGATACTCCAATTAAATTTGTGTCGGAAGGAGCAGTTTGATTAATCTTATTTAAACGACTAAAATTTAACGAAATATTTGTTCCATATTTTCCACCAAAAAGAGTTTCTTTTTTAAATTTATACATTATTTCAGCCCCTGCTCCCATTTCACCATTGCTTTGAGTTGCATACGGATAGAAATTCAAAAAAGAATATGTGTATGATTTAGTTAAAATAGGTAAATAATTAATATTCAAATCAATTAAACTTGCATTACGGTCGGAACGAAAACTCATATTATCTATGCGTTTGGCATTCAACAATATACCAAATCCTTTTTTTGAATAGCTTGTACTTATCAACAAAGCTTCGCCGTTTTTATAAATGTATAAATTATCGGCAGATGGGTCGTTAATTTTATTTGCATATTCGCCATTAATATTAAATCCTCCATTTGAAATATTTATTCGTGATGCCCATGCACCAACATTTTCTGGCAAATTATAAACTGGGTCTTTATCGGCTTGATATTTACTAACAAAACTACCTCCAATAATTATTTGAGTTTTGGCTTCGTTCATTTTTGTAATCAACTCATTAACATTAATTTCGCCATCAATACCACGAACTATTCCCTGACCTTTATCAAAAAACAAACGTTGTTTACCAACTAATGCTTTTACAGATATACCTTTATAAAGTTGATATTTTACTCTAACACCATCAAAAGCGTTATCATATCCTAACCCTTTTTCTTCGTATGCTCTTAAAATTAATCCGTTACCAAATTGTTCGTAGAAACTACCTGCTGTAACTTCAAGCCCTTCATTGTTATACGAAATAAAACGATAAGGAATTCCATTCCCGTTGTAACGAGCATCATATCCGAGCAAAGTATTCATATACGCCTCGTAACGAATACCAGCTGTAAAACTTCCTTTTGTATAAGTTAAGTTAGCATAAGAGTTTAAAAGTGTTTTTTCGGGAACTTCAGGGGCACCTATTAAACTATCTTTTGTATACGTTTGCATATCAATTTGAAAATTACCATGCAATTGACCTTCATTGCTTGTTTGAGCCTGTATATTTGTTGATAGTAAAATTACAGGAATAACTATTTTAAAGAAATCCATTTGAAAATATTATTCGTTAATTTTTTCTCCTTTTGCTAATTTTTTTATTTTTTCGTACAACAAATCTTCATCACCTTCCGCATAAGTCGTATGCTGATATACAACATTACCTTCACCATCTATCAAAAAAGTATGGGGAACGTTAATTACGTTCATTGCTCTTTTAAAGTCGCTATTGGCATCAAGTAAAACTATATAATTCCATCCTTTTCCATTAACAAATGGAGCAACTCTGTTCATGCTTTTAGAATCATCAATAGAAACAGCATAAAGTTTTACGCCTGTTTCGGTTTGCCAATCTGGATATTTTTCTGCAATTGCTACTAACTCCATTACACATGGTTTACACCAAGTTGCCCAAAAATCAATTATTATTGGTTTACCGTCATTCTTAATTTCTGATGTGTTAATTTTTTTGCCATCTAAAGTTTTAACATCTACCGAAGGAAGTTTAAAATTATTTGTTTGCGAAAAAATAAAGTTTGTAAAAAACAAACTAATAAAAACAAAATTTAAAATTTTCATATTATTTAATTTATGCAACATTCAAAATTAACAAAACATAATTTTAAAAATCATATTATAAAAAAAATCTTAATTTGAAGACAAAAATTGCTCCAAATTAAGATTTATTTAAAACCAAAAATCATGAATTATCTTGCTAATATAATATTACGGGTAATAACATTTTTCTGATTTGATATTCTAGCTAAATAACTTCCGTTTGAAAGTGATGATAAATTTAACTGTTCACTATTAGTGTTTAATACAGAAGAATAAACAATTTTACCAAGTACATCAATTATTTCGATAGTAGAATTTTCGGCATTTAGTACAAATAAATCGCCATTTGATGGGTTAGGGAAAACCGATACATTAGCTGAAAATTCGTTATTATCTATTCCAGTTATACCTGTAATGTTAATATCGTCAACAAAAGCATTATTTCCATAACCACTTGTTGCTCGGAAACGAATCATAATGTTGCTCATTCCTTGGTAAGCAGACAAATCAACAGTTTCTTGTCTCCAATCACCTGCAACAGGACTAGTATATTCTGAAGTTAAAGCAGTTGCATTTGTTGCAAGTGTTGCGCCAGATTTCATCCATTTTTGTGTCCAACTTGTACCACAATTTGATGAAACATCAACTTCAAGTTTATCACTATATGAAGTACTATATCTTCTATGAGCTAACCAGAATGTTAGTGTAGGACTATTATATCCAGTAAAATCTAGTAAAGGAAGTTTTAAATCGTCAATTTTACCAGTAGAAATACTATAAAATTCCATATAAGCCGAACCTGTAGCTGTATGCCCTGCGGTTAAACTTCTTGCCCAATTATATCCATCAGCAGAAACATCAGTTGCATCCCAATTTGTTGGAGGAAATGTAGAACTTGTAAAATTTTGAGTTATTGGAATAGCAACTGGTGTAGTCATTACATTAAATGTCTTTGAAATAGTATTATTTGTAGCACCTTCATCTGTGTTACCGTTTGGATTAGATACTTGAACAGATAAAGTATGAGTTCCATTAGTAATGCCAGTAATTTGGTTTAATGTAACATTTGCAACATCATACATTGCAAGATTTCCAGTCCAAGAAAGTGATTGAACAGGACTCCCATCAACATTAACAACTATATCGCATGATGTTAAATTTACAGTACCATAATTTTGAAGAGTAAAACTTGGTGTCATATTTCCAACACAATAAATAATGCTTGGCGATGTACATGAAAATGCTTTTACATCGTTAACGGTTGTACTTAATGGAGCACAATTTGTATTTGCATAAGTATAATGTTGTGCTGTAGTTAATTGACCCGATTCGTAAACAGTATGGTCAGGACAAACAGTATAAACAGTTGGGAAATAAGCTATATTATAATCAGCATTAACAGTTGGACCATTACCAGCAGGAGCTGCGCAAGTCAAAAACATTGGATATGGAGTTCCAGTAGTCCAATTTCCTTGAGGAGTTCCAGAACATCCGGAATTTACACCTTGTAAGCAAGTTAACGAATTTTCGTCTGCTTCAACAAAATAAACAGACATTGTTTGATTAACTGAACCAGTTGGGCCATATTGTAAAAATAAATTTTCTAATGCACCACTGTTATGATAATTCCAGCATGGGGCACACCAAACTGCCGAGAAGTCTATAACAACTCTTTTACCTAAAGCTAGATCATCATACAAAGTATGCGATGTTCCATTAATGTCGGTCATTGTCCAATTTGGAGCAATTACACCACTTGCTAATTGAGCATTACTTGTATTTGTAACAGCAAAAACTGTCAAAACAAGAATTAAACTTTTTAAAATGTTAATTTTCTTCATAGGTAAATCGATTTAGTTTTTTGTCAAAAATAAATAAATATTTATTATCTTTGTCAAAATTTTTATTTTTTTTATTTATAAAACTTAAAAATGTTACGAATAATTTATTTAATTAACTAATTTATAAACATTTATATTATGAAAAAAATTTTATTATTTGCTTCAATATTAATAATAGGTTTAAATGTAAACTCTCAAACATTAGAAATGTTTACATTCGAAAATGTTAAGTTAAATAATGGCGACACAGTTTATTCTGAAGGTTTACCATCTGCTACCGAAATTATTGGAGAAGTAAAAGTATTGAATATTTCAGGTGCCGATAAAAGCGTTATTTGCGAAAAAGAAGAAATTAGTATTGTACCTGGAACTGAAAACACATTTTGCTGGGGTTTATGTTTTCCTCCAACAACTTTTGTATCACCCAACCCAATAATTTTGGTATCTGGCGATACTAGTTCTGGTTTTAGTGGTCATTATGCACCAAAAAATATTATTGGAACTTCGGTTATTAGATACGTTTTTAGAATTTTACATGGTGATACTATATGTGTTTTTATAAAATTTAATGCACTTTATAATAGCATTGCAAACAATAATTTTAACTCAAATATATCTGCTCCATTCCCAAATCCTGCAAATAACAATGTTAGTATTAACTATAATATTTCAAATAAAAGTAATGCAAGCATAAAAATTCACAATGTTTATGGTAAATTAGAAAAACAACTTTCCTTACTAGATACCAAAGGCGTAATTAATTTTGACGTTAGCGATTTACCTTCTGGAATTTACTTTTACTCATTAAGTTTAGATGGGAAAATCGTAAAAACAAATAAACTAATAATAGTCCATTAAAAATTTATTATTTTAGATTTGTTAAATAAAATTAAAAAAAGATATGGAGTTTACAATTAAAATAGAAGATAAACAAGTATATAAAACTCTGTTACAATTTTTAGAATCATTACATATTCAAGTAATTGAAAAAAAATATATTTCGGAAGATATTGATTCAGAACGGCTTATTACTTCTAAACAAAACCTATCAAAAGCATATTCAGATAAAGAACCTGACTACTCAACTAACATGATTAAAGAACTAAATCCCACTTATGAAAGAAGGTAGTATTGTTTTAATACCTTTACCTCAAGCAGATGAAAAATTAAAACCCGGCCTGCTTTAATTTTAAGAATAATGCCCAATTATAATGACTTTTTAGTTTGCGGTATCATTACACAACTACATCAATTCGTTAAAGACTTTGACGAAATAATTTATGATAAAGATATGGACTTTAAAAATAGCGGGTTATTGCAAACTTCATTGGTTCGATTAGGATTCCTTGCTGTATTACCTCAAAAATCAATTATTGGAAGTATAGGATACATATCAAACACTCGACTTCGTAAACTAATAAAAAATCTTGCAACTTATTTGACTAAATTTTAAACAGTTTTTTTAAGAATTTTAAACAATTTTTCAACTCCTACACTTGCTTTCTTTTTAATAAAAGTAACTTTTCTGTTGCAGTAAACATCATTTGGGTCAACTAAAAAAATAGGGACTTTGGGTTTTACATAATTTAATAAACCAGCAGCAGGATAAACATTTAACGAAGTTCCAATTACAACAAAAATATCTGCACTTTGTGTAATTTCAATAGCTTTATCCATCAAAGGCACATCTTCTCGAAACCAAACAATATATGGTCGTAGCTGAAAACCTTTTTCGCATAAATCGCCTTTTTTAAGCTCCCAACCTTTTATTTTATAAATAAGCGAATTATCATTTGTGCTAACCGATTTTAATAACTCGCCATGCAAATGTATGATATTTTTGCTCCCAGCTCTTTCGTGTAAATCATCAACATTCTGTGTAATTATTTGAACATCAAAATCTTTTTGAAGTTCAGCAAGTTTAAAGTGTGCGTTATTTGGCTTACATTCTAAAAGTTGTTTGCGACGTTGATTATAAAAATCTAAAACCAACTCCATATCATCTTCCCAACCTTGATAACTTGCAACCTCCATAATATCATACTCTTCCCACAACCCACCCATATCGCGAAATGTTTTAATTCCGCTTTCGGCACTTATTCCTGCACCAGTTAACACAACAAGTTTTTTCATAAATATTTTCGCATAATTTCAATTTAACACATAAATATAGGCAATATTTTAATAATTTTGAAATATAAAATATACCACTTTGATTGACGAAATTACAAAACAAAGAATAATTGACACATCACGTATTGACGAGGTAGTTTCTGAATTTGTAACCCTTAAAAAACGGGGTTCAAACTACATTGGTCTTTGTCCATTTCACAGCGAAAAAACGCCTTCATTTTCTGTATCGCCAGTAAAAGGAATTTACAAGTGTTTTGGTTGTGGAAAAGCAGGCAACGCAGTAAGTTTTTTGATGGAACATGAGCATATACAATTTCCTGATGCACTTCGTTGGCTTGCCAAAAAATATAACATTGAAATTCAAGAAAAAGAACTTAATGCCGAAGAAATTGCAAAACACGATGAGCGCGAAAGCTTGTTTGTTGCAATAAATTTTGCTCAAGATTTTTTTGTAAATTCATTAAACAAAACCGATGAAGGCAAAGCAGTTGGATTATCTTACTTTCACGAACGTGGTTTTAGAGACGATATAATTAAAAAATTTGAATTAGGCTATTCATCAGAAAAACCAACAACATTTTATCAACAAGCAATAAAAAGTGGTTTTAAAGATGAATTTTTATTAAAAGCTGGATTAATAAATAAAGGAAATTACGATAGTTTTAGCGGTAGAGTTATTTTTCCACTTCACAACTTAAGTGGCAGAGTGGTCGGTTTTACTGGTAGAATACTAAACAAAGAGAAAAGTCACGCTAAATATTTTAATAGTCCCGAATCGGAAATTTTTCATAAAGGGAAAATATTATTTGGATTATATTTAGCAAAAAAGGCTATTACAGATAAAGATAGATGCTATTTAGTAGAAGGCAATGCAGATGTAATATCTATGCATCAATCGGGTATTGAAAATTGCGTGGCATCATCGGGAACAGCATTAACAATTGAACAAATATTGTTAATTAAACGATTTACAAAAAACATAACTCTAATTTATGATAACGACCCAGCTGGAATTAAAGCTGCATTAAGAGGAATTGATATGATGCTGGAAGAAGGAATGCATATAAAAGTTGTTCTACTTCCCGAAGGCGAGGACCCCGACTCATATTCACAATCGCATAGCTCATCTGAACTTTTTTCATTTCTTGAAAAAGAAGAAAAAGATTTTTTTGCCTTTAAAGTTAATGTATTGTTAAAAGATGTAGGTAAAGACCCAATAAAAAGAAGCGAGGTTTTAACCGATATTGTTAAAAGTTTGTCAATTATTCCCGATAATATTTTACGCTCGTTGTATATTAAAGATTGTAGCAAACTATTAAATATTGATGAACAATTACTTCATAGTGAAGTTGCCAAAAGTATTATTAAAAAAAATATTGATTCTAATCAGTTTATTAATGCTTCGGATATAGTTAACACACAACCGCAAACTCCTCAGTTATCATCAATTATAGATGATTTTTATGCCGAAGAACAAGAAAAAGAAATACTAAGAATGCTTTTTTTGTACGGCAACAATGTTTTGTATAAAGAACAAAAAGACGAATTGGATATTGAACACAAAGTAGCCGAATACATTATTAACGAATTGGTTAACGATGTAAAAGAATTAAAAAACTTAGTTTACCATAAAGTATTTAAAATATTTTGCGATCAATTAAAAAGCTATGGTTCAATTGAAATTAAAGAATTTATATACAATAGCGATGAAGTTATTCAAAAATTAGCTGCCGATATTCTAGATACACCATATTATCGGGCAAAAATTCATGGTCAAAGCGATTTGTTATCTAAATATTACAAAAGAATTGGAATTAACGTAAAAACAGAAGATATTCAGTTACATATAAATGTTTCGGAAGTAATTATTAGATACAAAATAAAAATTCTTGAGTTGTACATTAAAGAAGTTCAAAATAAAATTATGTTGGCTCAAAATGTTGATGCCGAGCAAGAAGTTAATAATTTACTAACCGATTACAGCAAAACAACAAAAACATTAAGAGAACTTTATAAATTTTACGGACAAGTAATCAGAAAATAACTATTCTCAAATCCCAAACTTTAAATTTATTATTCGACTGTTACCGATTTTGCCAAATTTCGTGGTTGATCGACGTTACAGCCTCTTTTTACAGCAATATAATACGAAAGTAATTGCAATGGAATAACAGCCAACAATGGAGTTAGCGACTCTGCTACCAATGGAACTTCCATAACATGATCGGCAAGTTTACGAATAACAGTATCACCTTCAGAAACTATTGCAATAACAATTCCTTTTCGAGCTTTAACTTCTTGAATGTTTGAAACAATTTTATCGTACGATTTATCTTTTGTAGCAATTACAAAAACAGGCATGTGTTCATCAATTAATGCAATTGGTCCATGTTTCATTTCAGCTGCTGGATAACCTTCGGCATGAATATACGAAATTTCTTTTAATTTTAAAGCACCTTCCAATGCAACTGGGAACAAAAAACCTCTCCCTAAATACAAACAATTATTTGAATTTTTATATAATTCTGCAATTTGTTTTATTTTTTCGCTATCTTTTAAAATACGCTCGATTTTTTGTGGAATATTAATTAATTCTTCTACTAATTGCTGATAATTTACTTCATCAATAAATTTTCGTTCATGCCCTATTAACATTGCCATCATTGATAACACTGTAACTTGCGCAGTAAATGCTTTTGTGCTTGCAACTCCAATTTCTGGACCAGCATGAGTATAAACTCCACCATGAGTTAAACGCGGAATACTTGAACCAACTACATTACAAATTCCAATTACAGTTGCACCATTTTCTTTGGCCAGCTTTATTGCAGCAAGTGTGTCAGCAGTTTCGCCACTTTGACTAATTGCAATAATAACATCATCTGATGTAATTACAGGATTTCGGTAACGAAATTCAGAAGCATATTCAACCTCAACAGGAATTCGTGCGAGCTCTTCGAACAAGTATTCACCAACTAAACCAGCATGCCACGAAGTTCCACAGCCAACAATAATTATTCTTTTTGCATTTGTTAATTTATCCATTAAATGAAATAAACCACCCAAATGTATTTCAAAAGGATTTCGTGAAATTCTTCCTCTAAAAGTATCTTCAATTGCACGTGGTTGTTCAAAAATTTCTTTAATCATAAAATGATCAAAACCACCTTTTTCTATTTCACCAATCTCTAAATCTAACTTTTGAATTTTTGGAGTTATTTTTACATTCATAATTGTTTTGAAAGTAATTTCATCGCGGTGTACAACTGCTACGTCATTATCATTCAAATAAACAACTCTATTTGTATGTTCTATTATTGGTGTAGCATCGCTAGCAAAAAAATACTCTCCCTCGCCAACACCAACAACAAGTGGACTACCTTTTCTGGCAGCAATAATCATATCGGGCTCTTCGGTACAAGTTACTAATATTCCGTATGCTCCAATAACTTTTGTAAGTGCAAGTCTTACAGCAATTTCAGCTGATACTTGCCCTTTCGAATAAATATATTCTATTAAATTAACTAAAACTTCTGTATCTGTATCACTTTTAAATAAATAACCTCTATCAATAAGTTTCTTTTTAATTCTCGAGTAATTTTCAATTATACCATTATGTATTAAAGTAAAAGTACCATTCATTGAAACATGTGGATGGGCATTAACATCATTAGGTTCGCCATGTGTAGCCCATCTTGTATGCCCAATACCAATTGTTCCAGATATGTCTTTTCCTATAATAAATTTCTCGAGATCAGATACCTTTCCTTTGCATTTATAAACTCTATTTTCGCCATTAAGTAAAGCTATACCAGCCGAATCGTATCCTCTGTATTCAAGTCTTTTTAAACCATTTAATAGTATTGGATATGCCTGTTTAGGTCCTATGTAGCCAACAATTCCACACATACGATTTAAGATTTAGGATTTAGGATTTTAAGATTTTGAATTTAATATAATTACAACAATTGAATATAAAATTTTGATTTATTATTTTTGATTGTTCTATGTTCATTGTTTATTGTCATTCATTGTCATACTATTGTTAACACATTGTCATACTTTGTTATTAATCGTTTACTTTATACCTTATACCGTTTTTTAGCTTGGATTTTGTATTTTGGAATTTGTATTTTGTATATTATGGTTTAAGATATGTTATAGATAATCTCATTCCATTGTTTTTACATTTAGGTCCTCTTATAATTACCCTATTTGCACTAACTCTATTGTCATTTACAAATAAAGCCATTCCATAATCTGTCCTCGAGTTATCTACAAGTTGTTGAACATAACGCGAAATATTAAATCGATAAGTTTTATCGCTTGTATAAAACGAACCTCCAAAATAAGAAGGATTAACAAGATAATCGGGCAGAAACTCATATTTACCCAACGAATTATAACCAACTAACAATAATTTTGTTGGATTTCTATAAAAAGTGGCATCGTAATTATCAACCGGAATAATTAATTCTGCCTTTATAATAGCTATTGAGGTATCATTTTTTAAATTCGATAAATATGGTATTCTAATTTTCGACATTAATCCTGACATTGACTGTAAATATATTAATGAGTCGGTTGTTAACGAATCGCCAATAATAGAATTAATTGTAGAAGTTTCGTACTTATGATTAAATAAATTTACCCTTGCACAACTCGAATTTATTAATAAATCAAATTTTAAAGTATCAGTACTATTATGGTAATATAGCGTAACTTTTGAACGGGCACTTAACAAATCATAATAAATTATTGCACCATTTGATAAAATAGATTGTGTTTTTAAATAAATACCTTTAAACCATTTAATAAATAAAGTGTTATCTTTTAAACTATCGGTATTGGCATTAATAAATCTTTGTGCCAAAGAATAATCTAATTTTATAGCAATTGAAGTATCATTTGGTCTTGGATAATAATCAACATTTGCTAACAGTTTGTTATTTGGAATATAGTTACCAATATTTAAATTTGAATAATAAGTCGAATCATAATAAATATCATTTTCCAACTCATAAACTGAAACATTTTGCACAGTGTTAGTATCACCATAATAGCTGCTGTAATCTAAATATAAAACAATAGAATCGGCTATTGGTGCAGTGCCAAATGTCACATTCGATGTTGATAATCTAATTTGAGTTAAAAAAGAGGCATCTGTTCTACCAAAAACAGGATCGGTATATGAACCTAAAAGCGAAATAGATCTTTCATCGGTCGAAAGCGAATCTTCTTTTAATGTATATGCCTTTAAAGTAACAGTATCGATGCTATTACCATTAATTTTATCGCTACCAGGTTGTAAATCTAATCCTAAAGTTGAAAAGTCTTTTTTACAAGAAGAAAAAACAACAACAAGAACAAATAACAACAATCCTAAATTCCAGTATTTTAACAATTTATAAAAATTTAAATTTATAATTCAACACAATTTGGAGTTAAAACCGAATCATAAAAATTTGAATAAGCATCAATATAATGTTCTAAATCCTGAAACTCCAATATTGGCTTATCGGTTGTTTTAATATAATCGAGTAATTTTTTATTAACATTTTCACTTCCAATAATTACTCCATCAGAATATTTAATTGCTAGTTTCATTATGCTAATATAATCAAGTGATGACATTATTTGAAAATCTTTTTCGGAGATACCATCTAATAAGGCTTTTTTCTTAAAATCTTTTGATAAAGCTCCATTAAAATCATCATCGTATAAAGAAAAAATTACTTTAGTATCATTAAACAAAGGATCTTCGCGAAAAGCTTTTTTAATATATAAAGGTGTAAGAGCAGTAAACCAGCCTTGACAATGCACAATATTTGGCGACCATCTTAACTTTTTTACAGTTTCTAAAACACCACGAGCAAAAAATATTGCACGTTCATCGTTATCGGCAAATACTTTATCGGTATTATCTTGTACTGTAAATTTACGATGAAAATAATCGTCGTTATCGATAAAATAAATTTGCATACGAGCCGACTGTATTGAGGCCACTTTAAGAATAAGCGGATGGTCAGTATCACTTATAATTAAATTCATACCTGAAAGCCTAATGACTTCGTGTAACTGATTTCTTCGTTCATTTATACTTCCAAAACGAGGCATAAAAGTACGAATTTCACGTCCTTTTTCTTGAATTCCCTGAGGTAAATAACGTCCGATATAAGACATTGGTGTTTCAGGCAAGTAAGGTGTAATTTCCTGAGATACAAACAATACTCTTTCTTTTTCCATTTTTGGTTAAAAGGTATTAATTAAACACAAAGGTACGAAAAATAATGTTTTTGAACAATTAATTTCACTTCATAATCATATTTTTTTTAACTTTAATTTCAAATTACTGATATTCTACATCTTACAAATTAATAATTTATATATATATATTTGCAACCTTTATATGTTTATATTAGACTAATAAATAAATTCTTTTATGAAAAAACATTTCTTATTCTTTATATTGATTTCAATTTTATTTGTTTATTGCAAAAAAGAAAAAACAACTGAACCCGAAAAAAGTGGCACCCCTCCAAACTTTATTAGCTTATACGCTAACGACTCTACATTATTGGTAAACGACACAACAACTATAACTGCAGTTGCTACTGGCGAACAACTTACATATACATGGTCGTACGAAACTTTTGTTTCGCTGGTAACTAATGGCAATAGAGCCATTTTCTCGAATTGCCATGGCGATGCGTTTATTGTTTATTGCGATGTTGAAAACCCTTGGGGAAAGGTTAGAAAAGAAATTACAATTTATGTGCATTAATTTTTTAATAAAAATATAGTCACACTTCGAGAACCTCAGCGTGACAAATTAAAATACAAATTATTGATTCTAAAAATTTTTAAAATTAAAGTATGAGAATAATAATTAAATTAATAATTACTGCAATAATTATTACAGGAATTTCTGAAGTTGGGAAACGCTTTAACACAATGGCGGCAATTCTTGCTTCATTGCCATTAACCTCAATTTTGGCAATAACATGGCTTTATATTGACACAAAAGACATAAATAAAATAAGCCAACTATCGTACTCAATATTTTGGATAGTGTTACCATCATTGTCTTTTTTTATTGCATTGCCACTTTTGCTTAAAAGAGGTATTAATTTTTGGCTCTCATTGGTAATAGCATCTATTATTACTGCAATATGTTATTTTGTATTTATTTTTGTACTTAAAAAGTTTGGGATTCAAATTTAAACAAACTTCTACTATAGATAAAGGGGGATTCTAAAAACACTCAAAGCGTCATGCTGAATTTATTTCAGCATCTACAACCAACGTATATTCAGATTCTGAAACAAGTTCAGAATGACGTATCATTAATTTTTTGAAGTCCCCTATATTTAATTAATAACCTTTAGCATATTGTTAGGAAACTCAAGTATATTGTTAGGAAATTCATAATTGATTTTAAGTTAATATTAAAGTAACATTGTTAAATAAAAATATTTAACAATGAAAAACATTAATTTATTCACGCTTTGTATAGCAATGTTGCTATGCATTTCAGTAAAATCACAAATAATATTTAATAACGGCTTTGAAAACTGGACAGGTAATGTACCAAATAACTGGGTTGGTACTCAAACAACAATAGAACCAGACAGTATTTTGCAATATACTGCAAATGTACATTCTGGAAGTAACGCATGTAGGCTTATTAATCGTGAAGTTTCAATTAAGAAATTCTCTTCTTCAGCAATTACATTGGATTACGGATACACTTACTTTGTTTCCTTTTGGGCGAGAGGACATGGCAATATTTTATCAGTTGCGATTTACAATGGCACAAGCACTATTTATACAGGATTGCATGGGGTAATTGACACTTTAGGATGGATTTATTATACTGGTCAATTTACAACAACATCAACAACTTCGGCAGAATTAGTATTTACAATAAGACAAACCAACCTAGACAAAGATGACATTCAGATTGATGATGTTTTAATTTACAAAGTAAAATGTAATGAAACTTTAGATATAAATAATGTAAGAGCACTCTATTCCAGTTACAACAGTTTGTTTTGGGATTTGCAAAGTACATCAAAGTATGAAGTTCCTAAAGGAAGCGGTAAAACATCAATTTTTACTTCAGCATTTTGGATTGGTGGTTTAGACTCAAACGATTCTTTACATTTAGCTGTTGGTAGATATAGAACTATTGGGGATGATTTTTTTCCAGGTTCAGTAAATAATTGTTCTACTGACAGTTTCAATTATATTTGGAAAATTAACAAATCAGAAATTGATGATTTTATTTGGCATCACCAAACCGGAAATATGACAGGTTATACAATACCTGCTTCAATTCTTAATTGGCCTTCAAACTCATCATGTAATCCAAATCAAGCACCATATTTTGATTATAATAGTGATGGCGTTTACAATCCTTATAATGGCGATTATCCTTGTATTAAAGGCGACCAAATGCTTTGGTGGGTTATGAATGATAGTTTAAAACCACATACCGAATCAGGTGGAAAAGCTTTAGGTATTGAGGTTCATGTTTTTGCATGGGCATATAATCCTGTCCCAACAAATGACACATTAAACGCTTTAACAAATACAACATTTTTAAGATATGAAATTCATAATTTATCGCAAAACACATATTACAATACTTATCTTGGAACATTTACAGATGGAGATTTAGGAGAATCAACTGATGATTATATTGGTTGCAATGTAATGCAAAATTCTTGCTATTTTTATAATAGTGATTCAATAGACGGTGATGGTAAT
>JAVHRJ010000357.1:0-3017 GCA_036171595.1 Bacteroidales bacterium | reverse complement strand
ATTTTAATGTATCAATAAAGGCAAGCAATAATAACAATACACTTAAACCTGCATATAAATTTTTAAGAAAAATAAAAATCTGAGCATTATTATAAAATATTTCAACATTTACTTTTGATTCAGATGGAAGAGAATCGGCAATTGGTGTAGAACGCTGAATATTAGAAATGTATTTTAGAATTTTATCGGCTTGTTCGTAATTTTCCGAATTTAATTCAGTTAAGTATGCGTTAAAAATACTTGAATAGTTAAAATCAGGTAATTTAAGGTCGTCGTTAATTATTAGTAATGAACCTGATAATGGTGTCAAAGATGCTTTATCATCAAGGCTAATCCATTTGTTTTCCGGTGAATTTTGTACCGGAAATATTTTTAAAATGCTACCTCTGATAGCCATCATAAAAATATTAACCCTTTCATCAACTTTAATTATTTCTTTATCGAAAGTATTTTGTTCCGATTGTTTTTTTCTAAAAGCTTCGTCGGCAAATGTTTGCAATTTATATTTTTGGTCTTTATCAAAGAAATCCATAAAAGAAGCATCTTTATCTTTAATGCCTATAGCATCTCTAACTGATTGTTCTCTTATATAAATTATTTTTTGTTGTTTCCAAAACTCTGGTTCGGTAAGCATATCAATTAATGCTTGCATTGCGTTCATTGTTCCTTTACCCTCGACTTCAAATTTGTCTTTTCTCGAAATTTTATGCATTATATCGTAAGTAAGCGAATTTAATGGCTCAAATCTGCCATCATAAGTTTGAACTAACAAATGCCCTAATTTATCAGCTTGCTCTTCGCTAACTTGTTTAGGTGTTGTGTTTTGAGAAAACCCTAAAGCGTTAATTGTTAAAATTAAAGCAATAGTTAATATACCTGCTTTCCGTTTTTTTGATAATTCAGCAATGTTTCTGCTTAATGCTAAGAAATGGGATTTCTTATTAATTAATGTAAGAATAAATCCAAGAGCTAAAAGTGCATATCCAATATACGAAACCCAAGTTCCATAAAAATCGTGATTAACAGAAAGAATTGTTCCTTTTTCGTCCTGATCGTAAGATGATTGAAAAAAGCGGTATTTATCGTAATCTAAAACATTATTCATAAATATTCTGTGATTTTCGTTTAAATTGTTACGAGCATCAATTAAAGTAACTTCGCTTGCATACGAAGAAGGGCTCATTGAACCGGGGTATCTTTCTAAAATAAAATGGTTTAGTTTTAACGAAAACGGCAATTCGATTTTTTTACAGCCATAACCGACATTTAATTTAGCTCCGTTAATATTAATTTGTTGTAAATCAGCTTCATAATCGGGAACACCAAAAACAGAAACTGTTTCTTTCTTTCCCTTTACAGTAACATCTAACAAAAGTGCATCAGTTTTGCTTTCTTCAGGTTCGCCACTAACCATTTCAATTTTAGCTTTTTTATAAGTATTTTTTAAAACAAATGAAGCATTCATTGAATTATAAGCAGAACCTTTTTTAAATTCAACAACGGAGCCTTTTGAAATAGTATCCTTAATTTGTTCATCCTGCATATCAGATAAATACAATTCAAAAGGAGCAGATATTGTTAAATTTCCATTCGAGTCGTTAATTTTTATTGCACTATTATTGTTGTTGTTATACGATATTGCAATACCTTCCATTTCTTTAATTTCGCCCGACTTTACAAATATTTTATTTTTTCCGGTACGTGTAAACACCATTAGTTCAATAATATTTACACCGCCATCAACATTTGGGTGAACTTTTTCTATCGCATTTTTAATGTAATTATTATATTCAACAGTAATATCGCCTTTCGATTTTGAAGGAATTGTAACATTAATTGAGTTATTTGTTATTGGGCTAAATAACATAGGTTTTTCATAATTATATTCTTCGTGATTATCGTTCATTTTGATTATTAAATTAGGGATGGAACCAATCATAACATTAGTTGTTTCGCCCTCGCGAATGTGCATATTACCTTCGAAACTAAAGTAACGGGTAATTCCGGCACCTAATATCATTAATATAAATGCTGTGTGAAAAACAAAACCTGCTAACTTTTCTTTGTTCAACATTTTGTATTTGCTTATATGTCCAATAAAATTTATAATTAACAAAAGAAAAAGAAACTCGAACCATTTAGCATTGTAAACAAGAATTTTGGCAGTATTTGTATCGAATTTATCTTCAATAAAAGTTGCAGTTGCCAATGCTATTGCAAGAAGAAAAAGCAGTATTATTGTCAGTTTCGACGAAAATAAAGTATTTAATATTGATTTCATAAGATTAAAAATTAGTTAATTATTTAATATTTAGGACATAATAAAAGTTTAGAATAAAATTAAAAAAGTTGGTAAATTTAAAATAAATAGAATAAAACAGGTGTTATTAATTTGTTAAATAATTCTATTTTCTTAGCAAATTTTGTAAATATCAGAATAGTATTTGTTTGCAAAACCTGAAGTGTTATACAACATATTTATTAAATTGCAGGTATTAAAATATTTCTAACTAATTTTGTAGCCAATATTAATTAAAAAATTTAAAAAAATGAGAATAATATTATTAACAATAACCATTGCATTTGGTTTTTGTTTTTCGTCATGTCAATCGAATCAAAATTCGGGTAATCCAAACGAACATAAAGTTGTAGTAGCCGAAGTGCTTCAAGCAAATGAATACACCTATTTACGTGTAAATGAAAACGATAAAGAAAGATGGATGGCAGTTCCAAAAACAGAAGCTCAAGTTGGTGAAACTTATTACTATGAAGGAGGTTTCCCCATGGTCAATTTTAAAAGTAAAGATTTAAACAGAACTTTTAAAGAAGTTTTATTTCTCGACAATTTGAGCAAAACGCCAATTGGAGCTAACAAAGAAGTGGCTAAATCTAAACAACTTGGTAACATACCAAATAATGGGAATATTACTGCTGCTCAAAAACCAATTATTGAGAAAAAAAATGTTAGCGTTGAACACAATAAAGGTGAAATTTCTATTGCTGAATTATTTAAAAAC
>JAVHRJ010000356.1:0-3021 GCA_036171595.1 Bacteroidales bacterium | reverse complement strand
ATTTTAATGTATCAATAAAGGCAAGCAATAATAACAATACACTTAAACCTGCATAAAAGTTTCTAAGAAAAATAAATATTTGTGCATTGTTATAAAATATTTCAACATTAATTTTTGATTCAGATGGCAATGTTTCTGCTATTGCAGTAGAACGCTGAATACCAGAAATATATTTAAGTATTTTATCGGCTTGTTCGGCATTTCCCGAAACAAGTTCGGTTAAATATGCAGTAAAAATACCTGAATAATTAAAATTAGCTAGTTTTAAATCATCGTTAATTATTTTTAATGCACCAGTTAATGGCGTTATAGCTAATTTATCATCAATGCTTATCCATTTATTTTCGGGAGAATTCTGAACTGGAAATATTTTTAAAATACTTCCTCTAACAACCATCATAAAAATATTTACCCTTTCGTCAACTTTTATTATTTCTTTATCGAAAGTATTTTGTTCGGATTGTTTTTTACGAAAAGCTTCGTTGGCAAAAGTTTGAAGTTTATATTTCTGGTCTTTATCAAAAAAATCCACAAATGAAGCGTATTTATCTTCAATTCCCAACACATCTCTAACTGATTGTTCTCTTATATAAATAATTTTTTGCTGGTTCCAAAATGCTGGCTCGGTAAGCATATCTATTAAAACCTGCATTGCATTCATTGTTCCCTTGCCCTCGACTTCAAATTTGTCTTTTCTCGAAATTTTGTGCATTATATCATAAGTAAGAGAATTTAACGGCTCAAATCTTCCATCGTAAGTTTGAACCAATAAATGACCAAATTTTTCGGCTTGCTCTTTACTTACAGAATTAGTTGATGAATTTTGAGAAAACCCAAAAGTGCTAATTGTTAAAAATAATGCAATAGTTAATATTCCGGCTTTTCGTTTTCTTGATAATTCGCCAATGTTTTTACTTAATGTTATAAAACGGGATTTCTTATTGATTAATGTTATAATAAATCCAAGCGTTAAAAGTGCATATCCAAAATATGACACCCAGGTTCCGTAAAAATCGTGATTAACAGAAAGAATTGTTCCTTTTTCGTCCTGATCGTAAGATGATTGAAAAAAGCGGTATTTATCGTAATCTAAAACATTATTCATAAATATTCTGTGATTTTCGTTTAAATTGTTACGAGCATCAATTAAAGTAACTTCGCTGGCATACGACGAAGGACTTGTTGAGCCGGGGTATCTTTCTAAAATAAATTTGTTTAGTTTTAACGAAAATGGGATTGTAATTACTTTACAGCCGTATCCAATATTCAATTTTGCTCCGTTTACGCTAAATGATTGCATATTTGCCTCAAAATCCGGACCCCCAATAACTGGTACTGTTTCTTTTTTGCCATTTACTGTAACATCTAACAAAAGTGCATCGGTTTTACTTTCTTCGGGTTTGCCGCTTATCATTTCAATTTTTGCTTTTTTATAATAATTTTTTAATAAAAACGAAGGTTTTATAGAGTTATAATAAAAACTCATACTGAATGTGGCGGTGGAATCTTTGGCAAGAGTATCTAAAACCTGGTATTTGTGCATATCAGACAAATACAAGTCAAAAGGAGCATTTATTGTTAAATTTCCATTTGAGTCGTTAATTTTTATTGCATTATTGTCTTTATTGTTATTAAAAGACACTTTTAATTCACCTATTTCTTTAATTTCGCCTGATTTTATAAGTACTGTTTTTCTTTCGTTAATTGTTAAAATCATTAATTCAACAATATCTGTACCTCCATCAACATTATTTTGTACTTTTTCTACAGCATTTTTAATGTAATTATTATATTCAACAGTAATATCGCCTTTCAATTTTGATGGAATTGTAACATCAAACGAATTATTTGTAACCGGGCTAAAAAGCATTGGCTTTTCATAGTTAAATTCTTCGTTGTCATCAGTCATTGAAATTATTAAATTCGGATTAGATCCTATCATAACATTTGAGCTTTCGCCTTCGCGTATGTGCATATTGCCTTCAAAACTAAAATACCGGGTTATTCCGGCACCTAATATCATTATAATAAATGCAGTATGAAAAATAAAACCTGCGAGCTTTTCTTTATTCAACATTTTGTACTTGCCAATATGCCCTATAAAGTTGATTATAAGTAATAAAAACAATAACTCAAACCATTTTGCATTATAAACAAGTATTTTAGCAGTAGCTGTATCAAATTTATCTTCAATAAAAGTTGCTGTTGCTAATGAAAATGCAAGAAGAAAAAGTAATATTATTGTTGATTTCGACGAAAATAAAGTATCTAATATTGATTTCATAAAATTAAAAATTAGTTAATTACTTAATATATAGTGCTTAATAAAATTTTAAACAAAGAATTATAAAGTCGGTAAATTTAAAATAAATAGTATAAAACAGATGTTATTTTTTTGTTAAAAAAATCTTTTTTTAAGTAATTTTAATAAATGTCAGAATAGTACCGTTTTACAAAAACATGTAGTGTTAAATAACATGTTTTATTAATTGAATATATATAAATATTTCTGACTAAATTTGCCCCTATTATAAATATATAAAAATTAAAAAAATGAAAATAATATTTTTAACAATCGCAATTGTATTTGGCGTTTACTTTTCGTCATGTCAATCAAATTCAAATTCAAACAATCCAAACGAACATAAAGTAGTTATTGCTGAAGTTTTACAAGCTACTGAATATACCTATTTGCGAGTAAACGAAAACGACAAAGAATTGTGGATGGCAGTTTCAAAGATGGAAGCTCAAGTTGGAGAGACTTATTATTATGAAGACGGTATGCCAATGACTGATTTTAAAAGTAAAGATTTAAACAGAACTTTTAAAGATATCCTCTTTATAGGTAATTTAAGCAAAACTCCTATTGTTGCTGGTAGCGAAGCAAATAATGCTAACCCTAACGGAACTATGCCTAACACAGGTAATATTACAGATGCTCAAAAACCTAAAGTTGAAAAAGAAGCTGTTAGCGTTGAACACAATAAAGGTGAAATTTCTATTGCTGAATTATTTAAAAAC
>JAVHRJ010000355.1:0-3029 GCA_036171595.1 Bacteroidales bacterium | reverse complement strand
CCAATGCTGATTTGATAATTAATGAAACTGGCAATGTTTTAATAGGTAAAACATATCAGACAAATACAAATTACTTGTTAGATGTTGCCGGCCCAATACGGGCAAACGAGGTAGATGTAAATACAACGGGAGCAGATTTCGTTTTTGAAAAAGATTATCAACTTAAATCAATCTCTGAACTTGAACAATTCATTAATAAAAACAAACATTTGCCTGATGTGCCTTCTGCTAATGAAGTTCAGAAAAATGGTGTTGAACTTGGTAAAATGAATACAATACTTTTGCAAAAAATTGAAGAGCTTACTCTTTATATTATTGAATTGCAAAAGCAAGTCGAAGAGCTTAAATCTAAATAATATTAATTGTGAAAATAATATATATATTATTATTAATTATGCTCTACCCTATTTTTGCAAAGAGCCAGATTTGGGATAGTTTGATTATTAAAACACATCCATTACGTGATATTGTTGCACAAAATCCGAATATTGGGTTTGAAAAGATTTTAAGCAAAAAAATGTCAATTGAATTGGAGTTTACATATAAAAACAGAGAAGTAGAATATGGTAGTAGTCCTGTAAAAACAAACCCATCTACTGTAAAAAGTAATGGTTATAGAGTTATAATTGGAGTAAAAGAATACTTTACAGAGCATAAACAAATTCCTAAGGCTTGGTATTCATCATTTCAGATTGGGTATAGAAATATTAATGTGCCAAATTTTAATGAATATCCTAATAAAATTATAAATATTTATAAACACGATTATGATATTAATGCTTTGTTAGGTAAAGGATTTCTTATTTTCAAGCATTTTTTTTCAGAAATTAATTTTGGTGTTGGATTAAGTTACAAGGATGGACATGCAAAATATTTAAACGGCTCTAATGCTGATGAATTTTACCATAATTTTTTAGACGGAAGAGGAGAATTGCTACCATCATTATATATTAATTGGACAATTGGTTATTTAATTTCAAAAAAAAGTTAACATAATTAATATTAGATAAAATCAAAATATTTATGAAAAAAATATATTTATTATTAATCGGAGTCGTCTTGTGTTTCCATACCTTTTCAGAACCTGTTGATATAAAAACTGCAACAAAAGTTGCTTTAAATTTTATGAAACAACAAACGAACGGTAAATCGTTCACAGTAAAAGAAGTTATTGCAGAAACTTCTGATTCAGTAATATGTTATTATACCATTACATTTAATGAAGGCGGATGGGTTATAGTTTCTGCTGATAATTCAGTAAAGCCGATTTTAGGATACTCCCCTAATGGAAAAATAGATAAAACAAAATCCAAACCCGATAATTTTATTGAATGGACAAAAAGTTATAAAAAACAAATCATTGCAGCAGGTAAATTAAATAAAATAAGTGCAGAGGTAAAAACCAAATGGAATAATTTAACCAATAATAATTCCATATCAAAATTATTACCAACAACCCATACTTCTTCAATACTAACTTCATCCTATGTTCCTGGAACTGCTTTATTAAATACACCAGACAGAGGAGAAATAATGTGGAGTCAAACTTTTAACAACGATGACCATTGTTCTCCATCATATAATATGTTTTGTTATCCTGGAGGATCTAGTTGCGATTGTGGAAATTATGCGTCTGGATGTGGAGCAGTTGCAATGGGGCAAATTATGTGGTATTGGAGATGGCCAATTTATACTAATTCATATTCATTTAATTGGAATATAATGCCAAATGCTTTATATGATAATACTCCCTACTCGCAAGCATCTGAAGTTGCAAAATTATTGATGGAATGTGGAGAAACTGCTTCTATGAGTTATGGATGTAATGCTTCGTGGACAACCATGAATCATTTGGTGGATGCATTTATTTATTTTAAATATAATGCTATTGATAAAATAAAAAGAAGTGATTGGCCTGATGATGTTGCATGGAAAAAACTAATAAGAGCAGAAATTGATGCAGGACGACCAGTATTATATAGAGGGGGGAATTTTTTACCAAGTTCTGGTGAAAGTTTATTTGATTGGGGAGATATCCACTATTTTGATTGCGATGGTTACGAAATTCAAAGTAGTGATTATTATTTCCATTTCAATTGGGGGTGGTGGGGCGACTATAATGGTTTTTATAATATAGATAACTTATTAGTAGCTGGTAGTAATTATACAAATGACCAAATGGCAATTATTGGAATCTCTCCTACTTGCGGTACTATAGCTAATGATATTAATGATGTATCTTATTCCTATATCAGTGGTAGTAAGGCAGAATATGCCTACAACACGATTTCTTTACCTGCTTCCGGTAAAACATTAACTGTTAATTCCGGTGGAAATTATTCTTTAGGTGCTGGTATGTCAATTAAACTTAACCCGGGATTCTCTGCAAAAAATGGAAGTGTTTTTAAAGCATATATTTCAAATTTAAATTGTTCTAATGATTGTGGAATGTCAGTTACGGCGTGGACGAATTGGTTTTCTTGCCCAATAAATGGTTGTGATTATTTATGTTATGATGCAGGATATGCAAATACTTTTCAATTTCAAGCTTATGACAATCTAGGGCAATTGGTTTATGCAAATGCAGGTTATATAACAGGATATCCTGTTTATGTTTGGGATGATTGTTCTGCTTATTTTGCAGCAGGATGGTATACTTGCAATATTACTTTTAGAGATAATTGTGGAGAAAAAATCAGCAATTCTTATAATATATATTATCCAGGTACTCTATCTAAGTATTTAAATGATTCTAATTCTGGTTTAAGTAATATAGATATTACAAATACTGTGTTTATAAATATCTCTCCTAACCCCAATAACGGCATTTTTACCATTTCCAAAACTGGCAATTCAGATAATATAAACAACATTGAGATTTATAACATACTTAGTAATAAAATATATCAATCTGATTTTGAAACCAACACTAAATTAATTAACATTTCGCAATATCCCAAAGGCATTTACATAGTAAAAGTTTATTCGGGTAATGAAGTGTTTGTTGAGAAAGTAGTTTACAATTAACA
>JAVHRJ010000354.1:2057-14915 GCA_036171595.1 Bacteroidales bacterium | reverse complement strand
TTTCTGAAAAAACAATATTCAAATTATCGGTTGCGGGGTTTGGGAATATTTCTAATTCGCTACTTGTAGTATTATTTATATTTGTTATAACAACATTTACATTTTGACATGATGTACTTGGTCCACATTGATTTGTAACCGTTAAACAAACATTATAAGTTCCTGAAGCAGAATAAGTATGTGTTGGATTTTCTAAATAAGAACTATATCCATCGCCAAAATCCCAATTGTATGTTCCTGCATAAGGTGTTTGAAAATTCACTAATAAATTATTTGACACATAAGTAAAACTTATGGGCGTAATTTGAGGATTTGTAAGAGTTGTTGTTTGCATTACATTGCAACCATTTACATCAGCAACTGTAACAGAATAATTTCCTGCACTTAACCCAGTTGCTGTTTGTGTAGTTTGTGATGGAACAGTATTCCAATTATATGTATAAGGTGGCGTTCCACCATTTGCATAAGCAGATGCAGACCCATCTGATAAACCAGCACAACTTGGATTTGTTGCTTGAATAATTGCTGTAACATAAGTCGGTTGAGTTAAATTATAAGACAATGCTGTAGAACAGCCATTATTGTCAGTTACAGTAACTAAAACCAAACCAGCACATAAATTGTTAGTTGTATCAGAAAGTAAAGTATCGCCAGTATTTAATTGACCATTCGACCACAAATAAGTATATGGAGAATTTGTGCTACTTATTGTTACAACTGACGAGCCATTGCATGCGCCATTACAAAGTGGCATATTACTAGTATGCAAATAAGCTGATGGGGCACCATTGTCGCTTAAACTTATACTTGCAGTAGTTGTGCATCCATTACCATTTGTTACAGTTACAGTATAGTTTCCTGCAGTAACATTGTTCAAAATATTAGTAACATTCGATGTATTTGTTGTAGTTTGCCCATTTGACCATAAATATGAATAATTAGGAGTGCCATTGGAATGTACATTAACAATTCCAGCACCATCGTTATTACCACAACTTGGATTTACAACACTTGTGCTTAATGTTAATAATTCTGGGACATCATAGTATAATGCAGAACTACAAGCAACATTACCATTAAATGATGCAATTATATAATTGTTTTGATTTGAAATAGGAACATTATTAAATGTGAAATTAATTGGGTTTGAAAAAGGGGCTTGAAATGTTTGGGTAATACCACTACTTGATTCTGTAATAAGTAATGTAGATTGGGTTGGTGGTGTATCTATATATAAATTCCCTGAAATTGATAATTGATTATTTTGCACACATGTTTCATTTGTAATTTGCATACTATCTATTTGGCAATACTGAACAATGCAACTATTTTGTGCAGAATAAACTCCAACATTACTATTTCCTGATACAAATAACAATTTTGATATTTTATCGTATTTTACATCAAAAACTTTTTGGCTTGAACCAGTCCAACCTAAAGGGATATGAGCAATTTGATTAAAATTTGTTCCATCAAAGTAATACGATAATAAACAACTATCACCACCAATCCATAATGTGTCGCAATCATCAACAGCAATTCCACCTTGAACAAGCGGAGTATAAAAATTACCAGACCAACTTACCGAAATTGCAGCTATTTGTGTGCCAGTTGCTTTATTATAAGCTGCCAAGCCAGCACCATCGTAATAATATAAATAATTATTATTTACAGCTAATCCGTTAAAAGCATTTGAATGATACCCACATATTGCATTTGGACAATGATTAGCCGCCTCTTGAAACCCCCACATTCCATGGTCAATTTGCCAAACATTTCCATTTAACGAATTGTTAACCAATGATATCAAATGCCCATTTGAACTAAAAGAAGAATTTGCATAAACTACAAATAAATTTCCATTATTATCAACTGTATTGCATGAAATATCTTGGCCAGCACCAGAAAGTCCTGTGAAATTTGCTACATTTAATGTACCATTTATAGTATTTAACAAACCACCATTAATATTTCCAGCCGTTCCACCACCTAAAACCAAAATCCTATTTAAATTATTATCAAAAATCATATCCCAAATTTCGTTATAAGTAGAATTTTGTTGAGATGTAAAACCATCAGGAATCCCGTTTACACCTATTCTATATACTAATGCACCACTCAAATTAAATCCATCACAAATATAAATTCTATCGGATACTCTGTCTGCAATAAAATTCCCTTCATAATCATTTACGGTAACAGGAGTTAAATGAGTCCAAATTAGAATTCCAGTTGTTGAATATTTTTTTATACATAAAATAGAACCTGTATAATCATGAATATAAACGTACAAATTGTAATTGCTGTCATAATCAACATCGTAACCATAAGCATCACCAGACATAAGTAATCCCGTTGTCCAAGGATCAATAATTAATGTTTCGTTTTTATTTGTGTTTGACACGAAAAACGTTATCAAATTATCTTTTAAAATATACGATGACGCAACATCGCCTATTTTTTTAGAATAATAACTTTTAGGAGCATGCTCAATAATATTATGCAAAGGAGTTTTTATTATTACATTACCATTATTATCGTATTGTAATTGGTTTACATCGCCACTATATTTTAAAGCAACATCAGAAACATCAGCTCCCGGACGAAGAATTAAATTATACTTAATTCCAGAACTATCATTTGGTAAAATATATTCTATATCAATGTTTTGATAAATATTTTTGTAAGTTATTTTTTTATATCCATTGCAAATCTCTTTATTAAAACCAAAAGTAAAATAACCTTCGGTTTTTTCTGACACCTCAATTTGCAAATCGGGATTTGTATTTTGCCATTCAGCAAATAAAAAATATGATTTTATTTTATAATTACCCTTTTCATCTTCTTCTTTGTTGCTAAATATTTCTCTGATTTTTTGAGCTAATGGCTTTCTATATAAAATGGTATCGAGTTTAATTACAATTCCTTTATTTGTAAAAAAATATTTTTCGGCATTATCAAAGTTTGCATATAAAATCTTTTTTTGGTTAATATCAGCATATTGACCCTTATTTTCGACAAAAGTTTTCTGATTTTTAATTTTACTTTGCCATAACTGTGTTACATTTACATTTTTTTGAGCATTTAAATTAAATGTTATAACAATTAATGTAATTAATATAACATTTTGTAAAACACAATTTAAATTTCTCATAATATATTTAGTTTTTGTTAATTATAATTTTTCTTGAAGTTGTTCCTTTATCTGTTTTAATTTTAATATAATACATTCCTTCATTAAATTTATTTAAATAAACAACATTTGACTTAGACTTAAATTTATATTCAGCAACCTTTTGACCAATGTTATCGAACAACTCAATAGACGACTCCATTAATTCAGAAAAATAAATATTTATATTACTAGAAGCAGGGTTTGGATAAATATTGATATTTTCAAGTATTTCTCCTTCTATGCCAACTAATGAAACAGTAACATTATGGCAAACAGTAGTTGTTGCACATTGATCTGTAACCGTTAAACAAACAGTGTATGTTCCAGATGAAGTATATGTATATGTTGGACTAACAAGAGAAGAGCCATAACCATCGCCAAAGTTCCAATTATATGTACCAGCCGAAGACATATTAATAAAATTAACTGATAACTCATTTGAAACAAAATTAAAATTAGCTTGAGGTGGTAATGGATTTATTAAAGTAACGTTTTCAATATCAAAACAACCAATACTATCTGATACAGTAACAGAATAGTTTCCTGCAGATAAATTATTTGCTGTTTGAGTATATTGGTTTGGTGTTGTATTCCAAATATATGTGAATGGTGGTATTCCGTTTATAACAGATACAACTGTAGCAGCTCCATCTGAAGCATATGCACAACTTGGGTTAATAACATTTGAAATAATTGAATATATAGGCGATTGAGAAGCAACCAAAAGCGAGGAAACAACATCACACCCATTATTATCAGTAACTGTTATAGAAATTAATCCTACACATAACCCATTTAATGTATCTGTTGTTAAAGTATCACCAACATGCAATGCTCCATTTGACCAAATATAATTAAATGGTGGGTTTAAATTTGACCCGCTAACATTTACAGCAACCGAACCATTACAATTACCATTACAAGTAATTATATTAGTTTGATTTATTGTGGCAGAAAAAGAAATATTATTATTTAAATTAACAGTTGAAGATGTGGTACATCCATTACCATTTGTTACAGTAACAATATATACACCAGAAGGTATTAAATTTATAAAACTTGTAGAATTTGGGGTATTATTTATACTTTGACCAGACGACCATTGATAAGAATAATTTGGAATACCATTAGAAGCAACATTTACAACAATTGCTCCATCGCTACTTCCACAATTGGGATTTGCAATACTTGTGTTTAATGTTACAAGTAACGGTGGGTTATAATTTACAGAAACCAAACAATTTGGATTTCCATTTAAACACGCATTAATTGTTCCTGTTTGCGACAAATATGGAATATTATTTAAAGTAAAATTAAAAGGATTTGTAAATGGATAATTAAAAATTTGACTAACTCCACTAGCTTGATCAGTAATAGTAATTGAACCCGAATCAGGTAGTGTACTAAAATACAAATTCCCATTAATTGCAAACTGATTATTTGGTTGTGTACAAAATGTTGAAACAGCATCAATACTATCTAAATAACAAATTAGGTCTCCACAAACCGATGAACCAGCACCAACTCCAGAGTTCGTTTGCTGCAAATTAACATTAGTACTACTATTCGAATAATTTGTTATCATAAAAATATAATATTTTCCAGTTTGAGCATTTATTATATTACAATCTTCTTGATATGATGAAGAATAACTGCAATCAACTGTATTTGTAGCTGTTAAATTACCACAACTTGCTAAATTATAAAAAGGCCCCCAACAAGTAAAATCAACATCGTGCAGACCTGGAGTTGATTGAATATGAATATCAATTTCGCCAGGCTGATTTACTAACAAATAAAACCAAGTAGGATTTGGTTGACTTCCTAAACAGCTATAGTTTGGGCCAACTTGTCCACTCCCATTATCAACAGACAATGGAAAATCATACAATATATTTGAACAGAATTGCAACGGACTACTACAATCTATACCTGTTTGTGAAAATAAATTATATTGTAAAAAAAATAAAACAACAAATAAAAATTTTTTCATAGTTTTATAAATTAAAGACAAATTAGTTTGTAATTTGTTGTCTATAACATAAAAAATTTACGAAATATACAAAATAATAAAGTAAAATGCAAATAAATATTTTTTATAATATAAAAACTGTAGTATTTTCGTAAAAAAATCGAAATGCTAACATATCTAAATATTATTTCAAATAAAAACTTTTTCTTAATTGCTGGACCATGTGTTGTAGAAAGCTATGAAACAACTTTTTTAGTTGCAGAAAAGGTAAAAGAAATTTGCAAAAAACTTGAGATACCTTTTATTTTTAAAGCATCGTATAAAAAAGCTAATCGCTCAAGTATAAGTTCATTTTCGGGTATCGGCGACGAAAAAGCTTTAAATATTTTATCAGAAATAAAAAAAGCATTAAACTTACCTATTATTACCGATATACATAGTATTGAAGACACAACGTTAGCATCAAAACACGTTGATATACTGCAAATACCAGCATTTTTATGTCGGCAAACCGAGCTATTAATTGCCGCAGGAAAAACAGGTTTACCAGTTAACATTAAAAAAGGACAATTTGTTTCACCAGAATCAATGAAATATGCTGCAGATAAAGTTAAATCAACAGGAAACTCAAAAATTTTTTTAACTGAACGAGGAACAACATTCGGATATCAAGATTTAGTTGTTGATTATAGAAGCATTCCAATAATGCAAAAAACAGGATATCCTGTTATTTTAGACTGCACTCACTCGCTTCAGCAACCCAACCAATCATCGGGAATTACTGGTGGATTACCAGAGCTAATAGAAACTATTGCTAAAGCTGGAATTGCAGTTGGAGTAAACGGAATATTTATTGAAACACACCCTATACCATCGAAAGCCTTATCAGACGGAGCAAATATGTTACAATTAGACTTAATTGAGAACTTGCTCAAAAAACTTGTTAAAATAAAAAAATCTTTAGATTATTGATTTTATTCATTTTTTATTTCAACAAAAAAATTATCTTTGCTAAATTACAAGTGCAAATCTCAAAATAACAAAATGAAAAATAATAAATTAATGAACCTACTAAAAAGAATTTTACTTTTAACTTTTATCTTCGCTACAACCTTAATTTCAAATTTGTACGCACAAGTTAACTTACAATGGGCAAAACAGTTCAAAGGTGTAAATAATGAAGTTGGCACATCGGTAACTTTTGATGCAAACGGCAACGTGTACACTGTTGGCTATTTTGATGGGACAACAGATTTCGACCCAAGTACAGGAACAACAAGCTTTACATCTACAATGTGGGACGATGTTTTTGTAACAAAATTAGATGCATCTGGCAATCTTGTATGGGCAAAACAATTTGCAGGAAATAATGATGATTATGGACAATCGATTGCTGTTGACGCATCGGGAAATGTATACGTTACAGGTTTTTTTAATGGTACTGTAGATTTTGACCCAGGAACAGGTGTTTCTAACTTAACTACATTAGGGAATAATGATATTTTTGTTGTTAAATTAACTCCAACAGGTGCTTTATCGTGGGTAAAACAAATTGGTGGAACATTAAAAGATGAATCATACACATTAAAAATTGATGCAAACTTAAATGTTATAATAACAGGCACATTTGCTGGCACAGCTGATTTTGACCCAGGTGCAAGTACAGCTAACCTTGTTTCTGTTGGCTCTCAAGATATTTTTATTTTAAAATTAAATTCTTATGGAAATTACGTATGGGCAAAAAGTATTGGAAGTGTAAATTATGATGGTGGTATAGGCGTTGCTGTTGATGACGTAAATAATATATATTGTACTGGTAGTTATTCTGGCGTTGCCGATTTTGATCCAAGTTCTACAAATAATATTAGCTTAACTCCAAATGGACAAAAAGACGTTTTTATAATAAAACTCGATGCTTTAGGAAATTATACTTGGGCAAAAAGTTTTGGTGGCGCAAATGACGACGAAGGCAATGCAATTACTGTAGATGCTTTGGGTAATGTTATAACAACAGGATATATTAACGGCACAGTTGATATGGACCCAGGTGCAGGAACCACAAGTATAACATCACAAGGATACGATATTTTCGTTTCAAAATTATCATCAACAGGAACTTTTGTTTGGGGTGTAAATATGGGTGGTTCAAGTGCCGATTACGGAAAATCAATTGCTGTAGATGGATCTGGCAATGTATTTACAACAGGGTATTTTATGACAACCGCAGATTTTGACCCAAGCAATTCATCTTCTAATTTAATTTCAAAAGGTGGACAAGATATTTTTATTTCTAAACTTAGTTCTACGGGTACATTTGTTTTTGCAAAGCAATTTGGAGGAACTAGTGGCGACCAAGGATTATCAATAACATTAAACACAACAAATAACATATATATGACCGGTTTTTTTTCAAATACTGTTGACTTTGACCCAAACTCCACTACTGTAAATATACTTGCAGGTGGCGGTTATGATGTGTTTATACTAAAATTAGATATGTTAGCTGTTGTTACAACTAATACCGTAACAAATATCACATATACAACCGCATTATGTGGAGGAAATGTGACATCAGATGCTGGATATTCTGTAACCGCAAAGGGAGTTTGCTGGAATACAAGTCCAAACCCCACAATAGCGAATAATTTTACAACTGATGGTACCGGAACTGGAGCTTTTTCAAGCTCGCTAACAGGACTTGCAATTAATACTACGTATTATGTTAGAGCTTATGCTACAAATAGTCAAGGAACTTCATATGGTAACGAAGTAATTTTTACAACTCTTACAAACTTACCAACTATTACAACAACAGCTATTTCTAATATTACTGCAACTACTGCTTCAAGTGGCGGAAATGCAACCGCTGATGGTGGCTACCCTATTATTGCAAAAGGTATTTGCTGGAGCACTACTTCAAGCCCTACAATTGCAAACAATTATACAACTGATGGAACGGGAACTGGAGCTTTTTCAAGTTCATTAACAGGACTTACAACTTTAACAACATATTATGTTAGAGCTTATGCTACAAATAGTCAAGGTACATCTTACGGTAACCAAATTCAATTTATTACATTAACAACTTTGCCAACCATAACAACAACTGCTGTTACAGGTATTACAGCAAATTCGGCAACAAGCGGTGGAAATATTTCTTCTGATGGTGGATATTCTGTTACTGCAAGAGGTGTTTGCTGGAAAACTAGTTCAAACCCAACAATTTCAGATAGTATTTCTTCAGATGGAACAGGAACAGGTGTTTTTGCAAGCTCAATAACTGGGTTAGCAAGTAGTACAACTTATTATGTTAGGGCTTATGCTACAAATAGTCAAGGAACTGCTTATGGCAATCAAGTAACATTTACATCTACTGTAGGAATTGACGATAATCTTTTTTATAAGTATTTTAAAATTTATCCAGATCCTTCGAACGGGAAATTTAAAATTGAATCGTATAATAACTTAATAAATTCTATTGATATATTTGATATTACTGGGAAAAATGTATTTTCTGTAAATAACTTGAAAAAAATCTCTTTCGAAATTAATATTTCAAATCAAATTGATGGTGTTTATTTTATTAATGTTACAACAAATAACACAACATATACTACAAAAATCTTAATAACAAAATAAAAAATATTGTGCTAAAATGTCAGCCGATTTCTACACAACCGATTTATTTAATTATCTATTTTTACCTTTATTAATTTTTTTAGCAAGAATTTGCGATGTAACAATTGGCACGTTACGAATAATTTTTGTATCACGAGGAAATAAAAAAATTGCTCCTATACTTGGATTTTTTGAAGTTTTTATTTGGATAATTGTAATAGGAAAAATAATGCAAAATGCAAGTAATTTACCTTGCTACTTGGGTTACGCTCTTGGCTTTGCAACAGGCAATTATATTGGAATGTATATTGAAGAGAAACTAGCAATGGGTTTTGTTGTAGTTAGAATAATTACTGCAAACGAAGCATCGGCATTAATATTAGCACTAAAAAAAGAAAATATTGGATTAACAACTTTTCCAGCCGAAGGTTCGCTTGGTAAGGTTGACATTATTTTTACTTCAATATCAAGAAAAGACTTATCAATTATAGTTGATTTAATAAAAATTCACAGCCCTAAAGCATTTTATTCTGTTGAAGATTTAAAATATGTAAGCGAAGGTGTTTTTCCTGTTCACCAATCACTTATAAAAAAACAAGGTATCTCATCAATTTTAAGATGGCGAAAAGGGAAATAATTACATCTTGTAATGCTTTTTTACAGGTTCAAGAATTACCCATTTTGTAGATAACCCTTTTGGGAAAATAACAAAATCACCTTTTCTAACTTTAAAAATTTCACCATTTGCTAAAACAGTTGCATCGCCTTCTAAAAAATAACACTGTTCTTCAGTTTCATAATCCCAATTAAATTTCGAAATTTCTTTTTCCCAAATTGGCCAGTTTTTAATTCCAAGTTTGTGAATTTCTTTGTCATCAAGTTGCTTAATAGTTATTTTCATAATATTCAGAATATTAAATTTAAATTAATATTATTTGAATTTTTTTGCAAAAATACGTAATTTTGGAATATAATTTTACAACCATGAGCACAAAAATATGTTTTTTAATAGTTTTATTTTTTTTTACAAATTCTCTAATCGCACAAAATACTGATTATAAGTTATTTCATCAACAAGAAAGCGAATATTACAATCAATTTAATATTCAAAACGATAGCGATTGGAATGTTATTAGAGGTTCTTTTAAACCAAATGGACGTGTTAATTCAAAAGCATGCAACTTAAATAAAATTGTTTTTGGCTGGCATCCATATTGGAGTAATGGACTTGAAGGAAACTATGATTGGAGTTTACTTTCCGATTTATCGTACTTTTCGTACGAAGTTGACGCTACTTCAGGAAACGCAATATCAACACATAGCTGGGCTACTTCAAACGCTGTTACTCAAGCTTTGGCAAATGGTGTTAGAGTAAATCTTTGTGTTACACTTTTTGCTAACCACTCAACACTTTTTGCAAGTAGCACAAGCAAACAAAATTTAATTACAAACCTTATTAATTTAGTTCAAAGTAGAGGTGCAAATGGTGTAAATATAGATTTTGAATCAGTTTCATCAACACAAAAAGTTCAATTCACAGCTTTTTTGGTCGATTTATGTAATCAAATGCATGCTGCAATTCCAGGCTCACAGGTTAGCATTGCATTATATTCTGTTGATTGGAGCAGCGTTTTTGATATTCCAACTTTAAATAATTATATCGATTTATTTATAATTATGGGATACGACTATTATTATGGAGGAAGCGGAACTGCAGGTCCAACATCTGGATTATACAGTTTACAAAGTGGTTATGATTATAACGTATCAAAATCGATTAATACGTATTTAAATGCTGGCGTTTCGCCTAATAAATTAGTTTTAGGATTACCGTATTATGGATTTAATTGGGCAACAACTTCAAGTACAGTACCTTCAACTACAACAGCTACTGGCACATCAAGAACTTATAAAACAATTAGAGATAACACGTCGGGATTCTATTCTGCTGCAAATAAACATTTTAATTTCGATAGCTATGTTCCTTATTTTGCATATAACAACTCTGGCTGGAATCAAGCATGGGTTGACGATGCATATAGTTTAGGTAAAAAATTTGAACTTGTTTATAAAAGAAATATTGCTGGTATTGGCATTTGGGCAATGGGCTACGATGACGGCTATCCCGACTTATGGGATAAAATAAACGAAAAATTAACAACGTGTAGAACAGATGCATGTACCGATACAATTTACGATATGGGTGGTCCTTCAGTAAATTATTACGATAAAGAAAATTATTATTACACAATTTCTCCAACTGGTGCATCATCGGTTTCGCTTAATTTTTCAACATTTAATTTAGAACCGGGTTACGATTCCCTTTGGATTTTTGATGGCAACTCTCCTGCCTCACCGCTAATTGGAGGATACTCTGGAACATCAATACCAAATACAATAAACTCATCAGGCCCATCTATAACAATCCAATTTCACTCCGACAATGCTACTACTGCTGCAGGTTATACTGCAATATGGCAATGTTTAAATGATATTATTTCGCCAACAACAACAATAAGCACAAATGGAAATTGGAAAACTTCAAATTTTACAGCAAACTTCACTGATACAGATAATAATAATGGCTCAGGAATAGAAAAATCTTTTTATAATGTTACAGATTTTGATGGCACTTATTGGGGAGCAAATTCAATTAACGGTTTTTTTAAAGATGATTTTGATATATTGCAACCAAATTGGACAAATTATAGTGGAATTTGGAATATAGCCAGCGGGTCGTTATATCAAAGCGATGAAGCTAATTCAAATTCAAATATTTACGCTCCTTTAACTCAAACTTTATCAAATAGATATTTGTATCAATTTAAAGCGAAAGCATTTGGAAGTGGCGCAAATAAACGTTTTGGATTTCATTTCTTTTGCGATTCAGCAAACTATTTAAATCGTAAAAATTCTTACTTTGTTTGGTTTAGAATTGATAGCCAATCGCTCGAATTTTACAAAGTAACAAACGATGTTTTTACATTAGTAAATACTATTACAAACGTTGTTACAACAACAAACACATGGTACGATTATAAAATTACTTACGATAGAATATCAGGTAAAATAGTAGTGTGGCGAGATAATATTTATATTGGAAGTTGGACTGATTTAACACCATTTAGCACAAATGGTAATTTTATTAGTTTTAGAACAGGCAACTGTTCATTAAATGTTGATGAAATTAATGTATTTCGTTCACGCTACCCATCAGTTAATATCTCAATTGGCGATTTAACAAAAGATGTGAGATACCAAAATCCAAACCCTTTAACACCTTCTGCGAAAATTAATTCTATTGTAGTTGATGCAAATAACAATTTATCAACTATTGTTACAGAATATGAAAATATCGATTGGACAGCACCTTCAAACATAATGTTACTAAACGATAGCTTGCTCAACGATATTGACACTTCGTATATTAACACACAATTATCAGCAAATTGGCAAGCAAGTAACGATACTAATTCAGGAATTGCTGAATATTGGTATTCAATTGGAACTTCGCCAAACGACTCAAATATAGTTAGCTGGACAAATAATTTTTTAAATTTAAATTTCACACACACAGGCTTAACATTAAACAATCAAACATTATATTATGTTAATGCAAAAGCAAAAAATGGAGCAGGGTTAAATTCAACAATTACATCATCAGATGGGATAATAATTGTTACTCCTAACAATATATACGAAAACTCACTTAATAATATTTCAATTTTTCCAAACCCTGCAAATTCTAAATTAACAGTTATTTTATCAAATAAAAACATTAAAATAAATGACATTAAAATTTTAAATATTAATGGAGTAGAAGTAAATTATTCAAAATTAATACTTAATAAAAACTCTTATGCTTTCGACATATCTAACTTCACAAATGGTATTTATATATTAGAATTAAACATCAATAATTCTATTGTACAACATTATAAATTTACGGTTTTGCATGAATAAATTTTAACTTTACAAATTATTTAAAACCGAAAATCGTGAAAATAAATATAAAAATATTACTTATATGTGGTTTAATTATTTTAAGCTATTCATCAATAGCACAAACCCAAATAATTACTTTTGCACCACA
>JAVHRJ010000354.1:0-1957 GCA_036171595.1 Bacteroidales bacterium | reverse complement strand
ATTAACTGAAACCCAAAATAAAAACTTTTCAACTTATGGTGGTGGATTAGGTGTAGGATATCAATTTTTAATTGCAAAAAAAATGCCTTTAGACATTTTTATTGGATTTCAATATTCGAAATTTACAGCACAGCAAACAATTATTCATAATAATTTAACTTACACCACTCCCGACGATGTTTTATGGTATTTAACCGGACCAGGTAGTTTTCTAAATTGTAATTTAGGTATTGGATTTTCATTTTAAAAAATAAAATATTTTATGAATAAAAAATTAATTGAATGTGTTCCTAATTTTAGCGAAGGACGTAATATGCACATTATTAAGCAAATTACTGATGTTATTGAAACCGTAGATGGAGTAAAACTTATAGATGTTGACCCTGGCAAAGCAACAAATAGAACTGTTGTAACTTTTGTTGGAACACCCGACAAAGTATGCGAGGCAGCTTTTTTAGCAGCAAAAAGAGCATGCGAAGTTATTGATATGTCAAAACATAGCGGTGCTCACCCTCGTTTTGGTGCAATGGATGTTTGTCCATTAATACCAATTGCTAACATTACCATGGACGAAACTGTTGAATTAGCACGTAAATTAGCAAAGCGTATTGGCGAAGAATTAAAATATCCTGTATATTGTTACGAAAATGCAGCTTTTAAAGATGAACGTAAAAATTTAGCAAATAATAGAGCGGGCGAATACGAAGGATTATCTCAAAAACTAGCCAAACCAGAATGGAAACCCGATTTTGGTCCAGCAGTTTTTGTTCCTAAAACTGGTGCTTCGGCTGTTGGTGCTAGAAATTTTTTAATTGCGTATAATGTTAATTTAAATACTACTTCAACACGCAGAGCAAATGCTGTAGCTTATGATATTCGTGAAAAAGGTCGCCCTGTTCGTGAAGGAAACCCAATTACTGGAAAAATAAAACTTAACGAAAACGGAAAAGAAATTTGGAAACCTGGAACTTTAAAAACTGTAAAAGCTATTGGTTGGTTTATTCAAGAATACGGAGTAGCACAAATATCAATGAACCTTACTGATATTAAAACCGTTCCAATGCACATTGCCTTTGACGAAGCTTGTAAAAAAGCACAAGAAAGAGGGTTAAGAGTTACTGGTTCCGAACTTGTTGGACTTGCACCATTACAAGCATTAATTGACGCAGGTAAATACTTTTTAAAAAAACAAAATCGTTCTTGTGGAATTTCTGATGCTGAAATAATTAAAATTGCAGTTAAATCGCTCGGATTAGATGAACTTGCTCCTTTCGATCCAAATAAAAAAATTATTGAATATTTAATTTCAGATAATAATTCAAAAAAATTAATCGATTTATCGGTAAAAGATTTTGTACTCGAAACAGCATCTGAGTCGCCAGCACCTGGTGGTGGTTCAATTTCAGCTGCAATGGGTGCAATGGGTGCTGCTTTAGGAACCATGGTTGCAAACTTATCGGCTCACAAACCAGGTTGGGACGACAAATGGGAAGAATTTAGCCAATGGGCAGAAAAAGGAAAGCATTATCACGACACGTTGTTACAACTAATTGACGAAGACACAAATGCTTTTAATAAAATAATGGATGCTTTTGGTTTACCAAAAAGTACTGATAACGAAAAATTAATTCGTAAAACTGCCATACAAGACGCTACAAAATATGCAATCGAAATTCCTTTTAAAGTTATGACAATTTGTTACGAATCGATGCAAGTGATGAAAGCTATGGCAGAAATTGGAAATCCAAATTCTGTTACCGATGCTGGAGTTGGCGCATTAGCAGCTCGTAGTGGCGTTATTGGAGCATTTTTAAATGTTAAAATAAACTGTTCTGGATTTAACGACAAAACATTTGTAGAAAAAATTCTTAACGACAGTGCCATAATTGAAAAAAATGCAGTTGCACTAGAAAACGAAATTTTGAATATTGTTAATAACAAGATTAGGAAAGAGTAA
>JAVHRJ010000353.1:0-3040 GCA_036171595.1 Bacteroidales bacterium | reverse complement strand
ACCATTTCGGCAGCGACTTTTTCACCTTTAGGGCCAGTAATTTTTATTCGCCATTCTTCTTGCTGACCAGGTAACAATTTGTTACGAAATGTTTCGAAAGTAATTTTTAAATCTTTATTCGAATATGCAACTTGTAAAGTTTGATCTTGAGAATACACCCTATTGTAAGAAACAATTTTAAAATGAACAGATACGTTTCCTCTATATTTCTCTTCAATTGGAAGTTCAATAAGTTTTTGTTGATTAGAAATAGGCAACCATTTTCTTAAAATAATTTTACCTCTATGTTCAACTTCGTATAATAAACTAGCATTTTCGTAACTAGTTCCAATTAAAAATTTCGCTGTTTCGCCAGGTTGATAATCATTCCTAACCGAAGCAAACCAAAAAGGAGAAGCATAAGGTAAAATAAATGATTTTTCGCTGTATATTGTTATATATTTTTTGTTAACTACAGGTTTGCCAAATGAATCGATTGAATTAATTTCGATAACATACCTTCCAGGCTCCCACTTTGATAAATCTTTTATTTCAAATTTTTCATTTTTGCCACTATCAAAGCCATATGCAAAAACTTGTTTAGCAACTTTTAACTTTGTAACATCAGTTTCTCCATCATATTCATTTCCCGAAAATTTGCTTTGCCAATCAGATTTTAAATAATAAAACTTATCAGGTTTTGGCCATAATCTTTTTCTAAAAAATTCTTTATCATCTTCAAGTTTAGAAATTGTAATTTTTCCAGATGCAGAAATTTTTTCGCCATTTAAGTTATTTGTTATAATATTATATTTTTTAACTTCATTATTATTTAAAATATTTGGCACATCTACATCAACTATTAATGAGGTATAACCAATTGTAATTGACTTTGAATCGCTTTGAGTTTCGCCATTAATATCAGTAATATCAATATAAACTTGATAATTAAAATCAGTAAACTCACTCGCTTTAATAGCCAAATCGGGAACTGCTTTAAATTTAATTTTAAATTCTCCTTTATCGTCAGTAATTGTTGTACCATTTGTTATTTCTACTGAAGTTTGTTTAAATGGCATCCACCACCAACCACGCCAAATTGGGGTACGAACAACTCTATATGTAACTTTTGCATCAGAAATACTCGGACCAGAATATGCAATTCCTTTACCCGAAACTTCAACAGAATCGTTTAATCTATAATTTCCATTAAAAGGCTTTAATTCGGCCATAAATTTTGGTCGCTTATACTCTTCTACAGAAATAGATTTTGAGCCATCTGGTGTTTGAATAGTAAATATGCCATTTAGTAATCCCTGAGGAATTTGTAATGTACCACTAAAAGTCCCAAATTCATTTGTAACATGGTTTACTGTAGTTATTGCTTGGTAATTTGGATCTTTAAAAGTTAATATTGTGGAATATTTTTTTGCAATTAAACGATTTGTACTATCGTTTTCAACAACAATACCTTTGTAATAAACCGTTTGACCTGGCCTGTAAATTGCTCTATCGGTAAAAATTATTGTTGAATAGGTTTTATTTTTTTCGGTATTATATCTGTAATTATAAAAATTTTGTCGTGTTTTTAGAGTTTGACCATTCCATTTAAATTCGAATCCAATATTATAAACATCTTTTTTATATTCAGTTAGCACATTTGCAAAACCATTTTCATCGGTAATATAATCGGTTCCTTTTATATTGTTATATTTACGTGTAATATAATCATATTTTGAATAATATTCGGTGATTTTAACTTGATTTAATGGGGCACCATTATTTCTGTTTGTAATAAACACATCATAACTTCCATCTTTTAATCGACGTTGCAAATAGCTAATATCTGTAACCATAAAATCTTTATAAGATAATAAATCATTATCAAAATCAAATTCTTTATTTTGCGATACAAATATAACATAGTGCCCATAAGGCAAAGAATCTATTAATAATTCTGTAGAGTGAGTGTTGTAATCTAATTCATAAGGTAAACTAATATCGTAATTTTTAATTGTATTAGAAGATTTCAAAAGATATTCGACAAATTCTTTACCATATAAACTTTGACTAACTTTTTCATAATCACTTAGCGAAATGCTTGCAACTTTAATCCAAACTTTAGAAATATTTTGATAATTTATAATAGTAGCAAAAGGCTTATTAGGTATTTGCACTTCTTCAATAACAAAAGACAAATTTTTATTTTCGATTTGTGATTTTAAATTTAAACATTTTTTTGCTCCAGACGATTTTGGAAATTGCTCAATTATTTTATTACACAACTCCATAGCATTAATTTTATAATCTTTATAAACAATAGTTGTTGAATCGTTAGCAACAAAACCATTAGAAAGGTTAAAATATGTAACGGCTTTTTGATACCCAACCTCAGCCGAAAATTGATTTAATTTATTTTTATTTTGAAGATTTTGTAAGGCATTTAAATATAAATTTTCTTTTTCGCTATTTACAGAATTGGTGTAAACAAAATTTAAACGAGCTAAATCAGCATCAATAAATGCTTCTGGATTAACATCTTTTGAATGAAATTGTAATAACTTTTGAATTACTTTAATTCCATAAAATTGAAGCGATAAAGTGTCGGATGTGCTAACTTTTAAACTCATAAATTCCGAAGCTTCGGCAAAATAAAAATCTTCTTTTAACTCGAAATAATCAGCCGGTTTCGACAATGAAATTTCTTTGTTAGCAAAAAAATTAATCGCCCTAAATGCAAGAAAATCATATAAAGTTGGACGCAAACCATCTGTTCCTGTTCCTAAAGAAATTACAGCTTTTAATTCTGAAATTGGAGTGCGTTTTAAACTATCTTCATTTTCTAATGATTGCGTATAATGTTTTATACAAGCATCTGCAAGTTTATTTAAATCCCAAGTTTTAATATCATCATTTTGAAAATTTGCTGTTTCGCTACGTTTATTAAATTTCCATCTATTATTTTGATAATACATCCAATACATTTCGGCTGAAATTGAGTGATATATTGAATTGTAAGGAAATTTCATAATTTTCGCATCTTTTACAAGATCATTTAAAA
>JAVHRJ010000352.1:0-14935 GCA_036171595.1 Bacteroidales bacterium | reverse complement strand
TACTTATTCTGTATATTGTTTTAACAATTAATACTGTACAATTACAATTTTTTTTGCAAACTAAATTAAATACAGGGTTATTTGCCACTTTAAAGTAAACGAATAAAAAATATTGTTGCCAATACTTTTAAAGTTTAAAGTCAATTAGCAATATTCCTAAATTATTATTTTTTGCGATGTGTTAACAAGTATATTATTGGTAAAATACCAACTGTATTTATAACAGCAATGCAAATAAACCATGCTAAATGTTTATTCCGAGCCGACCTCCACATTGCAATAATTTTCCAAATGGTTTCCCATAACATTATACAAATAATTACAGGCAAAAACCAAGCAAATTGATGAATAGGGCATTGTTCCATAATATAATTATTTAGTTATTATTAAAATTTGTTTTAATTTTATCACGTACCAGCATTAAGATATTATCTTCATCAATCTTACTTATTCTTGCTTCAAAAGTACGCATTCCTTTTGGCGAATTTAATTCATATTCTAGCATCTGAACTTCATTTTTAGTCAATGCTGTTTCGATATAATTTCGAACTTTAATTAACATTTCATCTTTAAAAAAGAAATCTAAAGTTTTACCTATTACAAACTCAACTGGAACTTCTAATTCGTGATAAATATCGGGTTTAAAATATTTATAAACTCCATTTTTATCAATAATAAATATCAAATCGGGAATAGCCGCCAATAAAGCATTGTTTTTTTGTTCTGTTTCACGTAAATTTCTTTCAATTGTTTTGCGCTCTGTTATATCTCTTATGCTTGCATGTAAATACCTTGTATTCATAAACGTAACTGTTGTTAAACTAACTTCAGCATCAAACAAAGTTCCATCTTTTTTAACATACTGCCAATAATATGTGCTAACTTTACCATTAAATGCATCTTCAATTCGCGATTTACGTTTTTCAATTGATAGGGCACCGCTTGGTTGCCTTTCAGGCATAAGTTTCAATATATCAATCCCTACCAATTCATTTCTACTATATCCAAAAAGACTTTCTAACTTTTCGTTACAGTCATATATTTTATTTTTATCATCAACTATAACCATTGCATCACTAGCATCTTTAAACATTAAGAAATATTTTTTTTGGCTTTCTAAAAGTATTTCCTCAGATTTTTTTTGTTCAGTTATATCAATAAAATACCCTAAAATTTCAGTAATATTATTTTGTGCATCCCTTATTATCGAAGCAAAATCCTTTACCCAAAGGAATGTCCTATCTTTACGAATCATTCTGTAAGGCGAAAATTCTATATGCGAAGCATTTCTACTTAATGCCTCCATTCGTTCCTCAACATGATGTTTTTTATCATCTGGATGAATTATTGCATCGTAAGTAATTTCTCCTTTATAAAATTCTTCAACATTATACCCAAGCACATCTTTAACATTTTCAGATATATAAATAATATTTTTAGCATCGTTAGCTTTAATTCTAGCAATTACAACACTTCCTTGAATAAACATTTCACGCTCCTCTAAAAGCATTCTATTTGCAACTCTAATTTCACTCTCTATCTTTTTTTGACGTGAAATATCGGTTATAGAACCTGCTAAACGTATTGGTTTGCCACTTTCGTCATTTAATAATACCCCACGTTCTAAAACCCAAACATAGGTGCCGTTTTTATGTTTTAAACGAATTTCATTTTCGTAAACTGGAATTTTTCCTGTAATAAAATCGTCTAAATTTTTCTTGCTTTTTTCTAAATCTTCAGGATAAATCAAACTATCTCTAACTCCAAATTCATTTTTTAACTCATAATCTTCGTACCCTAATAAAGCTTTCCATCTAGTTGATAAATATACAGTTTCGGTAAGCATATCCCAATCCCAAATTCCATCGTTTCCTCCTTTTGCAACTAATGCATATCGTTCTTGTGTTTCGCGAAGTTCATTTAAATTCCTTTCTCTTTCAGTTACATCTAAAGTCCAAATTAAAACTCTATGTATTTCTCCTCTTTCATTCATTACAGGGTCAATATGAGTTTCATTCCAAACCTCAACATCGCGAATAAAAATCATTTCTTTAAAAAAGATACTATGTCCTTTTTTGGCTTCTTCAAACATTTCTATGAAATGTTTTTGCCTTTCGTCGCCTGGTACAAAATCAAGAACATTATCGCCCCTTTTAATTTGACGATTAAATTCTTTCATAATAACATCCCTTGATGCTTTATTAAAAGCTACCATTTTTAAATTTAAGTCGCTCAAATAAAACCTTTGAATACTACTATCGAACAATGGTTTTAATTCATTTTTAGTTTCTTCTAAATCCTTTTCAATTTTTTTATTTTCAGTTATATCTAATATTGAAATACAAAACCTTTCAATTGCACATTGTTTATCATAAATTATTGGATATATTGTTATTTTGAAAAATCTTTCAACTTTTTGAATTATTGCTGAACGTTCTATAAAGTGAGAAACACCATCTAATGTTGTTTTTATCAAACCGTTTAAATCATCATACGATATAAAATTTAAAACTTCGAATATTGAAACGCCTGATTTGTAATTTGTTTTAAATATTTTTTGCTGATATTGTTGTGCTAATTTATTTTGTTCAACTAAAGTACAATCATTATTTACAATAAATATAGCTTCGGTTGCACCATTAAAGATTGCATTTAAATTTGCGAAATTAGTTTTTGATAATGACTCAATATTTCTTTTATTAGTAATATCTCTGCAATAACAAATCAATCCGAATACTTCATCAATTTCATCATTTAAAATTGTTAATGATAAATATACATGTTTTTTCTCATTACTTTCATTAAAAAAAGTAATTTCAATTTCGAATTTGCCTTCGGACAATGTTTTTTCAATAATATTTTCCTGAATAAACTCATTATCTAAAGATGGAAAAAGCGATGAAAATAAGTTCCCTAAAATTTGTGATTTACTTTTTTCAAATATTTGTTCTGCACCTTTATTGCAAAATGTTATTTTTCCGTTTAATGATAAAGTAAGAATAGCATCATTAATATTTTCTATAATAGTTTCAGCAATCTTAGATTGATGATCATTTTTATGTTTATAGTAAACTAAATCAATGGTAATGCCTAATTCAATTTTATCAATTGGTTTAACTAAATATCCATAAACTGGCGATTTTAATGCTCTATTAACAGTTGTTTCGTCGGTATAACTCGATAAATATATAATAGGAACATCATATTCACAGTATATTTTCTCAGCTGCTGTAATTCCATCAATAGTTCCAGGTAAATTAATATCCATTAAAACCACATCGGGACGGGCAATATCACATTGCTCAATTGCACTTTCTGCATCAGTAAAAGCTCCAACAAGTTCGTGCCCTAATTCTCTTACGAATAAGGAAAATACAGTAAGAAGCATTTTATCATCTTCTACTATAATTATTTTCTTACACTTCATTAGCTTTAAATATAATTCCGAAAAATAAATAAATTATTGCCAAATTAACTCAAAAAATAATACAAAGAGGCAAATTTACAAGAAAATATATCAAGAAAACTATTTTTAGTTTAAAATTTTTTATTTATTAATTTTGAGGTCAATTTTTTAATAATTATGAACCTAACCATTGATATTGGAAATTCTAGAACAAAGTTCACAATATTTCATAACAATCGTATTGAAAACTTAATATATCAATCAAATGAAGCAGATTTAAATTTAATTTTAAAAAACGAATTAAATAATTATAGTATAAATTCAATTATAATTTGTAGTGTAAACAATTTTATTCCCGATAATATTTTAAAATTAAAGAATAAAACTAAAAAATTTATTATTTTTTCACATAAGACAAAAATTCCAATTAAAAACCTATACACATCCCCAAAATTGTTAGGTTTAGATAGGTTAGCAGCAGCTATTGGAGCAAATTCAATATATCCAAATAACAATTGTTTAATTATTGATGCAGGCACAGCAATAACTTTCGATATTATTAATGAAAAAAGTGAATTTATAGGAGGTTCTATTTCACTTGGCCTAACAACTAGATATAAATCACTTGCACATTTCACTAAAAAACTTCCTGAAATTGAATTTAACGAAAATTATGAATATCCTGCAAAAAACACAGAATCTTCAATTCACGCAGGAATTCAAATGGGAATTATTTATGAAACAGAAGGTTACATAAAATATATTGAACAGCGTTTCTCAAATTTAAAAATAATTGTTACTGGCGGCGATTTTAATTTTTTTGTAAAAAACATAAAAAAAACCATCTTTGCAGAACCAAATCTTGTTGCAATTGGTTTAAATAGAATTATAGAAATTAATGAAAATAAAAAATAAAATTGCTCTTTTACTTTGCTCTATATTGAGTTTATATGCAGGAGCCCAAAGTTTTACAAGTTCGCCTTATTCTAGATTTGGTGTAGGCGACGTTAATTCAAATTCTTTTCAGCCGGGTTTAGCAATGGGTGGAACAGCAATTGCACAAAGATCTAATCACTCAGTAAACTGCTTAAATCCTGCATCATACACAGCATTCGATTCTTTATCATTTGTTTTTGATATTTCTGTAACAAATAAAAACATAAAATATTTAACTAATAATCAAACTAGTAGCGATTACAACACAGGGCTTAATCATTTTGCTGCAGGTTTTCCTATTACAAAAAAATGGTTTGGAAGTTTCGGTTTAAATCCCTTTAGTAATACTGGTTACAATATCACTGAAACAATACAAATTGATACTCTTAATTTACAAAACACTTATAAAGGAACAGGTGGAATTAGTCAATTTTATATTGGAAATGCTTTTAAAATATTTACGATTGGTGATACTTTACTTAAAAAACTAAATGATAAAAGCTTAACATACTTTAATACTAAATCTTTATCGTTGGGAATAAATACATCGTATTTATTTGGAGCAATGGAAAGACATACAGCATCTGTATTTCCCGATGAAGCCTATGTTTTTGACATGTACACTTCAAACAAAACAATTGTTAATGATTTTGCATTTAAATTTGGATTACAATATATTTATAATAGACAAGAAATAAATAAATTAGAACGAATAAACAAATATACAATTATTACTGGGCTAACGTTCGATAATCAAAATGATGTAAATGCAAAAAACACTTCATTAGTAACAAAATATCTTAACTTAGGTGGCTCAGTAACAATTGACACAATTGAAGATAAAACAAATAACAAAGGAACTATTCGTTTTCCAATGAATATTGGTGCTGGCTTTACCTTTATTAGTCGCGATAAATTAACTTTATCTATTGATTATAAATGGCAACAATGGTCTGCAGCACGCTTTTTCGGAAATAACGATTCGCTTATTAATAGTCAAACAATTGCTGCTGGGATTCAATTTATTCCTGAACCATATCGCCAAAACAAATATTTTAATATGATTAATTATAGAATAGGCGGACATTTCACAAAAACATATTTAAATATTCGAAATCAAAACATTAACGATTATGGCATAAGTTTTGGTTTAGGTTTACCAATTAGAAAACCAGACAAAAGTGAAGTTTCTGGTTTAAGAAAAAAATTACCACCAATGATTAACATTGCAATTGAGATAGGACAAAGAGGAACATTATCAAATGACTTAATAAAAGAAAAATATTTACAAGTTTCTTTAAATTTAAGTCTATACGATATTTGGTTTGTAAAACGTAAATTTAATTAATTTAAAATTTTATGAAAATGAAAATTAAGCACAAGATGTTAATTGCCATTATGTTTATAACTTCGACATTTGCTGGAAGTACATTTTCGCAAGAAGCAAATGGTAATGATAACCCAAACGACACAACTAAATACGGAAAGAACCCCGATAAATGTAAAATGAATTTATCGCTTTATATTGAGTTTTATCGCCAAAAAAATTTAGATGATGCTTATTTACCTTGGAGTAGTGTATTTCGCGATTGTCCAAAATCGAGTAAAAACATGTATATACATGGTCCTGCTATAGTTTGGAATAAAATAAATAAAACTACCGACGCCTCGTTAAAAGCAAAATATGGTGATACTTTATTAATGGTATATGACCAAAGAATAATATATTTTGGCGAGGAAGGAAAAAATATTGGAAGAAAAGCTATCGATTATTTAAAACTTTATCCAACAAAAAAATCAGAAGCATTAAAACTTCTTTTAAAATCTATAGAATTAGAAGGTAAAAATTCTGACCCTGCTATAATTTCAATGTTTTTCCAAATTGCTACGGATTTACAAAAAGAAAAATCTGTTACAGATGAGCAACTTTTAGAATATTATAATAACGCTTCTGAAATTATATCAAACCAATTAGCTAATTCTACAGATAGTATTCAAACCGATAAATTACAAAAAGTTCAAGACAATTTAGATATCACACTTGTTGGAAGTGGAGTTGCAACTTGCGATAAAGTAGTACCAATTTTTACTAAAAAATTCGAATCAAACAAAAACGATATCCCTTCATTAAAAACAATAGTAAAATTACTTGGGAAACAAGAGTGCACCGATTCTAAAGTTTATGCTGAAGCTTCTGAACAGCTTTATAAATTAGAGCCATCGCCCCTTTCAGCAGTTTCACTAGCACGTTATTTTGTAAAAAGCAGTAATTACTTAAAAGCAATAACATATTACCAACAAGGAGCTGATTTAGAAAAAGATAACGAACAAAAAGCTCAATATTATTACGAAATGGCTGTTGTAGCAGGAACTAAATTAGGTCAGTTGGCAAATTCACGCAGTTATGCTTATAAAGCAATAGAAAATAAAAAAAATTGGGGAAAACCATATATCTTAATTGGGACATTATATGCACAAAGTGCAAAAGATTGTGGAGAAAATGCTTTTTTCCAATCATTAACATATATTGCTGCTGTTGATAAATTTAACCAAGCTCGAAATATTGACCCAAGTTGTAGCGACGAAGTTTCAAAATATGTAAACTCTTATTCTGGATACTTTCCATCAAAAGAAGATATATTCTTTAACACAATGCAAGAAGGCCAGTCATATACTATTGGATGTTGGATTAATGAAAGTATAAAACTAAAAGCTAAATAAATAAATTGTTTATTAATAGATTAAATATTTCAACTCTTAAAGCTATTCTATTAATTGGGATAGCTTTATTTTATTCTTGTACAAAAAATTTAGAAACTGTTAATTCTATTGTAAACCTTTCTGAAAAACCTGTTATTTTTGCAAAAGATATTGAAATTATTAGAACTGATTCAGGTAAAATAGTTTTAAAAGGATTTGCAAAAGAATCGTCTTACTTTTCAAATAAAAAAGATCCTTATTTAGAATTTGACAAAGGGTTTAAAGTAGAAACATTTGTGAATTTTCCTATTGTAGAATCAAGTATGTCAGCAGATTATGCTAAACACTGGGAAACAAAAAAACTTTGGGAGGCAAAAACTAATGTTGTTACCAAAAACATGAAAGGCGAAATGCTTAATACAGAACTTTTATATTGGGATGAAAATAAACATCAAATATATTCTAATAGTTTTTGCAAAATAACAACCCCTGATGGTGTAATTACTGGAGACAGCCTTATTGCTGACGAAACTTTTAACAAATGGTCATTAAGAAAAGCCAAAGGTACAATAAACGTAAAAGATGAATAAAAAAGGAGCATTAATTTTAGAATACGTTTGGTTAACATTAGCATTTGTTGCTGTGTTAATTGGTATTTATAAAATTAGTTATAATGGGCTCAATAATAGTTATGTTTTTTTTATTATTGCAGCAGTTGCTTCGTTTATGTATATGATAAGAAGAGCTATGCGTAAATATACAGAAAACAACAATAAAAATGGTTAGCTCTATAATTTTTATTTCATTAATATTTTCTGCATTTTTTTCGGGAATGGAAATTTCATTTCTATCATCAAATCGTTTACAAATTGAACTCGAAAAAAAACAAAAATCACGAAACTCTAACATCATTTCAGTTTTTATTAAAAACCCTAAGAAATACATTGCTACAATGCTTGTTGGCAACAATATAGCTCTTGTAATTTACGGTGTTTTTATGGCAAATATTTTAGAATTGCCATTATCGAAATACATTAGCTCAGAATCAGGACTTTTACTATCTCAAACATTAATTTCAACTTTAATAATATTAATTATTGGAGAATACATTCCAAAAACTATTTTTCGTTTAAATGCTAATTTATTTCTAAACATTTTTGCTATTCCCGTTTATGTTTTTTATTTTATTTTCTATCCAATTTCATGGTTAACAATAAAAATATCAAATTTAATTTTAAAAAAAATTTTTAAAACCGAAACACAAAAAAGCAATTTAATAGTTTTTGGAAAAGTTGATATTGACAATTATTTAAATGAATATAATACTCAAAAATCAAATAACGACAGCGAAGAGTACGAACTAAAAATATTTCAAAATGCACTTGATTTCAGTAAAATAAAAATTCGTGAATGTATTATTCCACGAACCGAAATTGCAGCTATTGAACATAGCGATACAATTGAAAACCTTAAAGAAAAATTTATTGAAACTGGCTACTCTAAAATACTTATATACAAAAACAATATCGACAATATTATTGGTTATACTCATTCATCTGAGTTATTTAAAAAGCCTAAAAACATTCACGATATTATTCACGAAGTGCTTATTGTACCTGAAACCATGGCTGCAAATAAACTTTTAAAGTCATTTATTCAAGAAAAAAGAAGTGTAGCCGTAGTTGTTGATGAATTTGGTGGAACTTCAGGTATGATTACTATTGAAGATATAATGGAAGAAATATTTGGCGAAATAAAAGACGAACATGACACCGACGATTTAGAAGAAAAACAAATAACAGATTCTGAATTTGTTTTTTCGGGACGACTTGAAATTGATTATTTAAATGAAAAATATAATTTAAAGATACCTACAAACGGTGAATATGAAACTATTGCAGGCTATATTCTTTATAATCACGAAAACATACCAAATATTAATGAAAAAATAAATATCGATATCTTTTCTATTAAAATTTTAAAAGCAACAAATACAAGAATTGAACTAGTGCAATTAAAAATTATTAATTAATATACTGAATTTAAACAACTTATAAATATCTTAAAATTATAATTACAAACAATCAAAATAAATCGTATATTTTTTATATATTCGTGCCCTAAAAAAACAAAATTTATTTAAACAAAAATGGCAACATTACAAACAATTAGGAATCGTGCTGGTTTGCTTGTTTCAATAGCAATTGGATTATCTTTACTAGCTTTTATTTTAAGTGATTTAATTTCAAATAATAAATTATTTGGTTCGAGCCAAAAAACTGATGTAGCTGAAATTGCTGGCGAGGGAATTCCCGTAGCTTTATATGAACAAAAAGTGAATGAACTTACAGAAAATTACCAAAGAAATACCGGAAAAGAAGCAACCCCAGATGATGAAACAATGCAAAGTATTCGTGACCAAGCATGGGAAGAGATTATTACAGATTATGTAGTTTCAAACAACTTAGCCGACGAAGGAATTTCTGTAAATACAGAAGAATTACAAGATATGGTTGTTGGAAACAATATAGACCCACAAATTCTTCAAATTCCAATTTTTAAAGATCAAACTACAGGTCAATTTGATCCAAATTTAGTAAAACAATTTATTGCTAATATGGATAAAGACCCAAGCGGTAATGCCCGATTAAGTTGGATAGCATTTGAAAAACAATTAGAACATAGCAGATTGCTTAACAAATATTATACACTTGTAAAAAAAGGTATTCATGTAACTACTGCAGAATCTAAAAAATATGCAGAAGATGCTGCTAACATGTATGATATTAGATATGTTTTGAAAAAATTTAGCGATGTTGCTGACTCAACAATAGCTGTTAAAGATGAAGAATTAGAAAAATATTATAACGAGCATAAATATTTATTTGAACAAGAGGCTTCAAGAGATATTGAATATGTTGTTTTTGATGTATTGCCTTCTAATAATGATATTGCAGAAATTCAAACAAAAATAGAAAAAATTAAAACAGAATTTGACACCACTTCTAATATTGAAGAGTTTATTAATCATAATTCCGACGTACCTTATACTGAACAGTTTTTTGCGAAAACATCAATTACACCTCCTTACGATAGTTTATTTTTTGCCACTAACCCAGGCACTGTATTTGGTCCATATACCGAAAATGGTTTTTATCGTTTAGCACGAGTAGTATCATTTAAAAACTTATCCGATTCAGTTGCTGCTAGTCATATTTTAATTTCGCCAAGTGAAAAAAGAACAAAAGAACAAGCAAAAATTTTAGCCGACAGTTTAAAATCAGTAATTGATAAAGGAGCAGATTTTGCTGCTTTAGCAATGCAATATTCAGACGATAAAGGTTCTGCAGCTCAAGGAGGAGATTTAAAATGGTTTAAATTAGGAATGATGGTAAAACCATTCGAAAAAGCTGCTTTTGATGCTAAAAAAGGTGACATTGTTATTGCAGAAACACAATTTGGATTTCATATTATAAAGGTTACCGACAAAAGTGAAGCAAGCAACAAAGCAGAAATTGCATACGTTGACTGGAAAATAGAACCAAGTTCTGAAACATATCAAACCATTAAAACAAAAGTATATCAATTTGCAGGAGTTAATACTACAAAAGATAAATTTGATGCAGCAATTACTAAAGAAAATTTAAACAAACGTGTGGCAAATAACCTTCGTCCTAACGATAGGACTATAGCTGGGTTAGAATCACCTCGCGAAATTATTCGTTGGTCGTTTAAAGAAGAAACAAAAAAAGGTGAAATTTCACAACCTTTTGAATTTACCGATAAGTTTGTAGTAGCTTATTTATCAGAAATTCGCGAAAAAGGTACTGCTGAAAAAGATCAAATAAAAGAACAATTAACATCATTAGTTCGTAAAGATAAAAAAGCAGAGAAATTTATTACTGAATTAAAAACTGCGTCTTCAGCAGGTTCAATTGATGCAATAGCTCAAAAAATAAATATGCCAGCACAAGATGCAACTGGAATTAATTTCAATTCATTTTCACTTCCAGGAATTGGTATTGAACCAAACGTAATTGCTGCATCTACATGTTTTGATAAAGGTAAATTATCACCACCAATTAAAGGCAACAATGGAGTATTTGTTTTAGTTGTTACAAATAAAACAAAATCGCCACAACCAATTGATAACAAAACTGCTAAAATGCAGTTATCAAACGAAGTCAAATCGAGAGTTGATTATCAAGCATTTGAAGCTTTGAAAAAAGTCGCAGATGTTAAAGATTATAGATACTTATGGTATTAAAAATATAAAGGGAGTTTTTTAACTCCCTTTTTTGTTTTTATTTAAAAATAATTTATACTTTTAAACCATCTATTAAAAGTATGAAAATAAAATTTACACATCTATACTTTTTATTTTTTCTAATATTCTGCACATTAATTACAAATGCACAGAATCAAAAATTTCACAATTTTTATTATCGATTATTCACTATAGAACATGGTTTAGCTACTTCAAGCATTTACTGCTTATATCAGGATAATAAAGGTAATTTATGGATTGGAACTATTGGAGGTGGAATAAACATTTATAATAGCACTTTTTTAAGTATAAACAAAAAAAACGGCTTAATTGGAAAAAGCGTTTATTCCATTACTCAAGATAAAAATGGTGCAATATGGGCTAGTACTGATAAAGGAGTTTCTAAAATTGAAGGAAACATATCAAATAAATATTCAATAACAAATTACACAACTGAACAAGGTCTACCTGATAATTTAGTTTGGAAAATTTTTATTGACCATTCAGGAAAAATATGGGCAGGCACTGGTAAAGGCTTAGCATATTTAAATAAAAATAAATTCGAAACATTTTCAACATCTTCAAAATTAAAAGAGCAATCTGTTTTTACAATATTCGAAGACAATAAATATAATTTATGGATTGGAACAAAAAATCAAGGAGCATTTAAAATAGTTGGCAAAAACATTATTCAATACTCTACAATTAACAAATTATCGGACAATTGGGTATTTACAATTAATCAAGACCTAAACAACAATATTTTAATTGGGACATCAAAAGGGATAAACCTTATTAACGATAGTATTTTTTGTTTACCACACCCATCAACTTATACTTCTTCTTTCAAAACATCTTTAGGAGAAATCCTTTTTACTAATTACACTGGTGGAATAGTTAATATTATGAATAATTATAAAGCATTAAATATTTTATATGCTACAACAGGATTTCCATTTAGAGCATTACTAATTGATAAAGAAAAAAATATTTGGGTTGGTACTGAAACTGGACTAATTCAAATTCCTCCATCACCATTTATAAATTGGAATGAATTACAAGGCATTAATAGTAATATATATTCAATAGAAAACAGTAATAAAAATAACGAGCTTTGGATTGGTAGTGCAAAAAATGGAGCATATTATTTTAGAGAAAATAATGCTGATCGTAGATTTAATAATTATCCTTCATTTAAAGCAATTGAGCTTATTGACAAAAAGTTAACACCTAAAATAATTAAAAGTAATTTAATTAGCAATACCGTTTTATCAATAGTAACCGACAATAAAAACAAAACTTGGTTTGGAACAATTACTGGAATTAGTATTTTTAATACTAATGATAGTAGTTTTATTCATATAACAAATGACCAAAACGACAAGAAATATCATTGTATTATAAATAACAAATTAAATAATAAATACATAAACTATTTATCTAAAGATTATTATGGAAATATTTGGTGCGGAACACAATCTGGAATAAATATCTTCTCAGACACAAGCATTATTGAAACAAACTCAGAACTTAAAAAACTTGATAAAACTTCAGTTTACCATATATTTCATGATAATAAAAAGATTGTATGGATTAGTACACAAAAAGGACTTTATAGTTTTAATGGAAAATATTTAACAAATATAACAATTAACAAAACATTATCCGAAGAACATATAAACTCTGTAATACAAGATAATAAAAACAACTACTGGATTGCGACAAAAGAAGGTTTGTTTTTTTACAATTTAAAAGAAACTGAAAAAATTGATATGTCTAAAGGACTAATATCAGATAATATTTTTTCATTAACAATTGACAAAACTGGCGATTTTCTATTTATTGGTTCAGATCAAGGATTAGATAAATTTAATTTAAAAAAATACTACGATTCAAAAAAAATTGAAATTAGACATTACGGAAAATATGAAGGTTTTTTAGGAATTGATTGTAACAGAAATGCAAATTACATTGATAGTTTAGGAAGAATATGGATTGGTACAGTTGATGGAATTACAATGTATAATCCCGAATTAGATAAATTAAACAATATAAAACCAACAACATATATAACTAATATTTTATACAATTTAGAAAAGTTCGATTGGACACCTTATTGTGATTACATCGATTCAGCAACCGGATTGCCTGTTAATTTAATTTTACCTTACGACAAAAATCACATTACATTTAAATTTTCAGCAAACAGTTTAACAGCTCCCGAAAAGGTTCTTTATCAATATATGATGCAAGGCATTGATACAATCTGGTATAAACCAATGTCAAAAAGCGATGCAGACTTCCCTACTCTTCCTCCTGGTAAATACACTTTTAAAGTTAAAGCATGCAATAACGATGGTTTATGGAACGAAGTTCCAACAACTTTTTCTTTTGAAATTAGTCCACCATGGTATTTTACTTGGTGGTTTATAGTAAGTGTAGCGATAGCAATTATTATTCTAATATTTGTGTATATAAAATATAGAGAAGCAGCACTTCGTCGCGATAAATTACGACTCGAAAAAACTGTAAAAGAAAGAACCCACGAAGTAGTAAAACAGAAAGAAATAGTTGAGCAAAAAAACAAAGACATTACTGATAGTATTAATTATGCAAAAAATATTCAGGAAGCTGTATTACCAACCATTGATGAAATTTATAAATATTTCCCTGAATCGTTTTTGCTATACAAACCACGCGATATTGTTAGTGGCGATTTTTACTGGATTTCGCATCGTAATAACAAAACATACTTTGCAATAGCAGATTGTACTGGTCATGGCGTGCCTGGTGCATTTATGAGTATGTTAGGAATTGCTTTCTTAGATGAAATTATTGGAACTAACAGTTCTATTAACGCAAGTAATATGCTTAATCAGCTTCGAGAAAATGTAATACTTTCGCTAAGACAAACAGGCAAACAAGGCGAATCGAAAGATGGAATGGATATAAGTTTAATAATTTTTGATGCAGATAAACAAGAAATTGAATTTGCCGGTGCTAATAATCCTATTTATATAGTTAAAAAGTTGAAAGTTGAAAGTTTAAAAGATGAAAAACAACTTACAGAAAACAATAAGCTTTCTAACTTTAAAAACTTGGAACTTTATGAGCTTAAAGGTGACAGTATGCCAATTGGTGTGCATATAAGACAACAATCATTTAATAGTCAAACATATAAAATCGAAGAAAACGATTCTATTTATATGTTCTCTGATGGTTATGCAGACCAATTTGGTGGACCATTAGGGAAAAAATTCAAGTACAAACAATTAAAAGAATTATTATTAAAAATAAACCATTTACCAATGCCCGAACAAAAATTAATATTACTAAATACAATGATTGAGTGGAGAGGTAAAGAACCCCAAATTGATGATATAATTATATCGGGAATATTTTTTGGAAAAGAAACTTTAAAAAATGTTGACACAGATTAATACTAATGAAACAGATAAAATAAAAAAAAATAGACGCAGATTTGTTATGATAATTATGATAAAATAATCATAATCAATCAGCGTTAATCAACATCTAAAAAATCAATCTGATACTAAAATAAAATCTTAATAAATCAGTGTTAATCAGCGTCTAAAAAAATTTAATATGTTGTTTTTTCCAAATGC
>JAVHRJ010000351.1:0-3048 GCA_036171595.1 Bacteroidales bacterium | reverse complement strand
TATAAAAGATGAAAAGCCACCTATTTTAATTAGTTGCGAACCAAAAAACAAGTCTCTAAATTTTAATGAAAAAAAAATTAGCTTAAATTTTAATGAATTTTTACAATTAAAATCGATTCAACAAAAGTTTGTAATATCACCACCCGTTGCAGAAAAGCCCAATATAATGATTAAAGGAAAATCTGTTATTATTAGTTTTAAAGATTCTCTTTCGCCAAATACAACTTACAATTTAAATTTTTCTGATGCAATTGCCGATTTAAATGAAGGAAATTCTATTAACGATTTTCATTATTGTTTTTCAACTGGGTCGTATATCGATTCATTAAAAATTTCGGGCATTATACTAAATGCACTAACTCAAAAACCCGAAAAGGGAATGCTAGTAATGCTTTATAATGACACACTCGATTCTGTTCCAATAAAAAATATTCCATTTTATATTGGCAAAACAAATGAAAACGGAAATTTTAATATAGAAAATATTAGAAGTGGTAGATATAAAATTTTTTCACTACAAGATGGGAACAGTAATATGTTATTTGATTTACCTACCGAAACTATAGCTTATTCAGATATTATTATTGTGCCTTTTGTTAAAATTGAACCAATTATTCCCGACTCCACAAAAAATGACACTAATGTTGTGGCATCAGAGAAAATAATTTACAAACCTGATAGTATTATTTTATATGCATTTGAAGAAGATCGCACAAAACAATTTGTTAAGAAAGTATCGCGACCATTTAAAAATAAATGCATTGTTCAATTTAATCGTAAAGGATTTGGCGATTTTTTTATTATCGAAAAAAACACAAATAATTTTTTAATTGAAAAAAATAAATCGCTCGACTCGCTTACAATTTGGATAAAAGATTCTATAGATTATTTAAAGGATACACTACGTTTTAAAATTTCGTATTATAAAAAAGACAGTTTAAATAAACTTAACAAAGTTGAGGAATCATGTGTATTCCCAAACAATAATTCAGGTAAAAACATATCGCAAATTAACAAATTAGTTGCAACCACAAATTTTAATAACAAACAACTATTAAATTCAAATACAGATATTAAAATACGTTTTTCAAATCCAGTAACAAATTTAACCGCAGCCGATATAATTATTGAAGAAAGCAAAGATAGTTTATACCATATTATTAAACCTAATTTAATTGCCGATAGTCTTTCTCCATGCGTTTATCACGTTTCATATAATTGGAAAAACGAAATGAATTATCGTATTAAAATTGAAAAAAACAAATTACACGATATTTATAATTTAATTTGCGACTCTCTTGTAAAATATTTTAAAACCCAATCTTTAGATTATTATAGTTCAGCTTCGTTTAGCATTAATGGAATTAACAATAATTACGTATATCAATTAGTAGATTTAAAAGGTAACGTAATAACAGAATGGAATGGCAACACACCAAATCAAAAGAAAATAGAGTTTTTAAACCCTGGCAAATATCGTTTAAAAGCTTTTGTAGATAAAAATAATAATAACATTTGGGATACTGGGTTTTATATTGAACACAAACAACCCGAAAAAATTTATTATTATCCCGAAGAAATAAATCTTCGTTCTAACTGGGAAATTGAAGTAAAATGGGAAATTAAAGAATAAAAATTACCTAACAGTAGAGCCATTTTGAGCCAATTCAGTTGGCGAAACTAATTTTAATTTCCCGTCTGGTCCTGCTGCCATTAAAATCATACCTTTTGACTCTACACCTTTAATATTTCGTGGTTGAAGATTTGCTAAAATACAAACTTGCTTACCAATAATACTTTCGGGCGAATAATATTCTGCAATTCCAGATATCAAAGTTCTAACATCAATGCCAGTATCGACTTTTAGTTTTAACAGTTTTTGAGTTTTTGGAACTCTTTCGGCTTCGAGTACAGTACCAATTCTAATATCCATTTTAGAAAATTCGTCGAATGTTATTTCAGATTTTGCAAGTTCAACTGGTAATGATATTTGCTCATTCATAGTTTTAGTGTTTTGTAATTTTTCAATTTGTTTTTTAATTTCATCATCTTCAATTTTCTCGAACAATAAAAAAGATTCACCAAGTTTATGACCTTCGGCAAGTGGATGTTGTTCTCCTATGTTATCCCATTTTTGAGGAGAAATATTTAACATTATGCACATTTTTTTTGAAGTAAAAGGCAAAAAAGGTTCACACAATGATGTTAAAGCGCCAGCTATTTGTAATGAATAATATAAAATTGTTCCTACTTTTTCGGGTTCTGTTTTAAATATTTTCCAAGGTTCAGAATCGGCTAAATATTTATTACCAAGTCGTGCAATATCCATTAAAGCTTTTAAAGCCTCGCGAAAACGAAAATTCTCAATCGAATATTCGATATCTTTTTTAAGTCGTATTATTGATTTATTAAGCTCGCTTTCTATTTCAGTAACAATTCCTTTTGTGGGAACTTTCCCATCAAAATATTTTGCAGTTAAAACCATTGCACGATTAACAAAATTCCCCAATATTGCTACAAGCTCACTATTATTTCTTAATTGAAAGTCTTTCCATGTAAAATCATTGTCTTTTGTTTCGGGCATATTTGCACATAGTGTATAGCGCAAAACATCTTGTTTATTGGGAAAATCTTCTAAATATTCGTGAAGCCAAACAGCCCAATTTCGCGATGTAGAAATTTTATCACCTTCAAGATTTAAAAATTCATTTGCTGGAACATTTTCGGGTAATATATATGTACCATCGGCCATTAACATAGCAGGAAACACTATGCAGTGAAAAACAATATTATCTTTTCCAATAAAATGAATTAAACGTGTTTCTTTATCTTTCCAATATTTTTCCCAATCGGGTGTAAGCTCTTTTGTTGCCGATATATAACCAATAGGAGCATCAAACCAAACATAAAGGACTTTTCCTTTTGCTCCATCTACAGGTACTGGTACACCCCAATCGAGATCGCGACTTACTGCACGAGGCTGTAAACCTAAGTCGAGCCACGATTTACATTGACCATAAACATTGGTTTTCCAATCTTTATGCTCGT
>JAVHRJ010000350.1:7450-15006 GCA_036171595.1 Bacteroidales bacterium | reverse complement strand
CTAATGAAGGAGTGTCACGATTGGTTACTTGTTTTGTGATTTTTAATTGTCTCATTTTTTGTTAATTTTTGATTTCAAGGTATAATTACGTAATAAAAATATAAATGTTTCAATACTTAAATTTGTTATTTTAATATTCTAAAATAATATAACAAAAATTATGCTATAAATGCTTGAAAATATAGTCATTCAAAATATTTTTTTATTTGTTAAATTTTAAAATTTGTTTTTTTTCTAATATTATTTTGTGCGTTTAATATAATCAATTATATTTGCAAGCATTATTATTTGAGTTTCTGCCAAAATATCGGCAATACCAATTCGGTAAGTAAAAATTTATCAATGTATTATTAAAATTTTCAACATGTTAGATGCTATTGAGCTTAGTAAGAAATTAGTTTCTGAACTGCGTGAACTTGCTAAATCATTAAAAATTAGTAATTACGATTCGTTAAAAAAAGATGATTTAATCAAAAAAATTATTGAGTCTGATTTATCTCTAGAAACTATTTCTACAAAAGAGGTAGATGAGTCAAATAATTTATTAAAAACAAAACGTAAGCGCAAAACAGCCGAACCTGTTTTATTTACAAAGTCAAAGCCAGTAAGTGAAGAGGTTATTCCTTCGGAACTTATGGTTGAAGATGACGAAATTCCTGTTATAATTCCAATTGCAAAGCAAAACGAAACGGAATTGAATTTTTTAAAAGAAAATATAATTGATGAAGCAATCGCAGATGTTGTTAGTAATAAAGAAATTTCAATCGAAAATGATGAGTCAACTCCAATTGTTAAAATAACAAAAGAAATTGAACCTATAAAAGTTGATAATGCTGAAAATAAGCCAGAAAAAGATGTAAATCCAAATCAACTTATTAAAAATAATGGTTTTAAACCAAATGGTAATAATGAAAGAAAAACTTATGATAAATGTTATGATTTAGATGGTGTAGTTTCAACAATTGGTGTAATTGAAATAATGCCCGATGGATACGGCTTTTTACGTTCTGCCGATTATAATTATTTAAGTTCGCCAGATGATGTTTATGTATCGCAATCGCAAATAAAATTATTTGGTTTAAAAACTGGTGATACTATAAATGGAACTGTTAGACCACCTAGAGAAGGTGAAAAATATTTTCCATTAATTAAAATAGTAGAAATAAATGGACTTTTACCTGAATTTGTAAGAGACAGAAAACCTTTTGACCATTTAACACCATTGTTTCCAGATGAGAAATTTGATTTAGCAAATGGTCCAAGAGCTACAATTTCGACAAGAATAGTTGATATGTTTGCACCAATAGGTAAAGGACAACGTGGGTTAATAGTTGCTCAACCAAAAACAGGTAAAACTGTATTATTGCAAGAAATTGCTAATGTAATAGCTTCTAATCACCCCGAAGTTTTTCTTATGATACTTTTAGTTGATGAAAGACCTGAAGAAGTTACAGATATGGCTAGAAATGTAAAAGCTGAGGTAATTGCATCGACTTTTGATGAGCCAGCTGAAAAACACGTAAGGATTGCCAATATAGTACTCGAAAAGGCTAAAAGGATGGTAGAGTGTGGGCACGATGTGGTAATTTTGCTTGATTCGATAACTCGTTTAGCCAGAGCATACAATACAACAGCACCAGCTTCTGGTAAAATACTAACTGGTGGAGTTGACTCAAATGCTTTACATAAACCAAAACGTTTTTTTGGAGCTGCACGAAACATTGAAGGAGGAGGGTCTTTAACTATAATTTCAACAGCATTAACCGAAACTGGGTCAAAAATGGATGAAGTTATTTTTGAAGAATTTAAAGGCACAGGAAATATGGAGTTGCAACTCGATCGTAAATTATCAAATAAAAGGATATTCCCAGCAGTTGATATTCTTTCTTCAAGTACTAGACGTGAGGAACTTTTACATGGAAGAGATGTGTTAAATAAAATTTGGGTTTTAAGAAATTATTTATCAGATATGACACCTGTTGAAGCTATGCAGTTTTTCCGTGATAGACTTTCCAAAACTAAAACCAATGAGGAGTTTTTGGTTTCTATGAATGATGAATAATGTTTTTCTGAACATTGTTATATTAAACTAAATACACTGGTTTTATACTTTGTTTTTTCAACATTTGTGAAAATCACTAATGTCAAAAAACACTCATTTGTCATAAAAAAGATTTTAAAAAAGATTTACCTTTGCTTTTTAATAATTGACAATACATTTTATTGAAATATTTAAATAATATAAGAAAATGACAAAAACTAAAAAAATTATCACATGTGATGGTAATCATGCAGCTGCACATATAGCATATATGTTTAGTGATGTAGCTTGTATTTATCCTATTACTCCATCATCAAATATGGCCGAAGATGTTGACGAGTGGGCAGCAGAAGGAAGAAAAAATTTGTTTGGCGAAACGGTTAAAGTTGCAGAAATGCAATCGGAAGCTGGAGCTGCAGGTGCAGTTCATGGTAGCTTACAATCAGGTGCATTAACTTCAACATTTACATCATCTCAAGGATTACTTTTAATGATACCAAATATGTATAAAATTGCTGGCGAATTATTGCCTTCAGTTTTTCATATTGCAGCAAGAGCTTTGGCAGCACAGTCGCTTTCAATTTTTGGTGATCATAGTGATGTAATGGCAACTAGAAATACTGGTTTTGCATTATTAGCTTCAGGGTCAGTGCAACAAATTATGGATTTAGGTTCTGTAGCTCATTTATCTACATTAAAAACGAGAGTGCCATTTCTTCATTTTTTTGATGGCTTCAGAACTTCTCACGAAATTCAAAAAATTGAATATTTAGATAATGAAGATATATTGCCTTTGTTAGATAAAAAAGCAGTAATGGATTTTCGTCAAAGAGCTTTAAATCCTGAGCATCCTGTAACACGCGGTACCGCTCAAAATCCAGATATATATTTCCAAACTCGTGAAGCTGCAAATAAATTTTATGATGCAGTACCTGATGTAGTTGAGCATTACATGCAAGAAATTTCGAAAATTGTTGGAAGAGAATATCATCCATTTACCTATTATGGTGCAAAAGATGCTGAAAATATTATTATAGCAATGGGTTCAATTACCGAAACAATACAAGAAGTTGTAGATTCGTTAAATGCTAAAGGTGAAAAAATAGGATTACTTACTGTTCATTTATACAGACCATTTTCGGCAAAATATTTATTTAAAGTATTTCCAAAAACGGTAAAAAGGATAGCAGTTTTAGATCGCACAAAAGAGCCAGGTGCAAATGGTGAGCCTTTATATCTTGATATAAAAGAGATGTTCTACGAAAAAGAAAATAGACCTTTAATTATTGGAGGTCGTTATGGTTTAAGTTCTAAAGATACCACTCCAGCAATGATTATTTCGGTATTTGATAATTTAAAAATGAAAGAACCAAAAAATCATTTTACTGTTGGAATAGTTGATGATGTTACTTTTACATCGTTACCATTAATGCCAGAAATTGATTTATCTGAAAAAGGCACTATTCAATGTAAGTTTTACGGATTAGGTTCAGATGGGACAGTTGGAGCAAATAAAAACTCAATTAAAATTATTGGCGAAAATACCGATAAATATGCACAAGCATATTTTGCATACGACAGTAAAAAATCTGGAGGTATTACAATATCACATTTACGTTTTGGCGATAAAGTTATTCGCTCTCCATATTTAGTAAATACTCCCGACTTTGTAGCTTGTCATGTTACAGCATATCTCGAAAAATATGATATGTTAAAGGGTTTGAAAAAAGGTGGAACATTTTTGTTAAATAGTATTTGGGATGTTGAAGAAACTAAAAAACGCATACCAAATTCATATAAAAAATATATGGCTGATAATGACATTCAGTTTTATATAATTAATGCTACCGTAATTGCTGAAAGTATAGGATTAGGAAATAGAACAAACTCAATATTACAAGCAGCATTTTTTAAAATTTCTAATGTAATTCCTTATGATTTAGCAGTTACTGCAATGAAAAATGCAATAAAGAAAACTTATGCTAAAAAAGGAGATAAAGTAATTCAAATGAATTACAAAGCCATTGATAAAGGTGCTTGTCCTATAAAAATTGATGTACCTAAAGATTGGAAGAACATTGATGGAAAAGACAATAAAGTTGTATCGACAGCACCAGATTTCATTAAAAATATAGTATTTCCAATAAATGATTTAAAAGGTGACGATTTGCCCGTTAGTACTTTTATTGGTATTGAAGATGGTACATTTCCTGCAGGAACAACGCAATACGAAAAACGTGGAATAGCTGTTAATGTTCCAGAATGGATTCCTGAAAATTGTATTCAATGTAATCAATGTTCTTATGTTTGTCCTCACGCTGCAATACGTCCATTTTTGTTAACAGATGATGAAACAAAGAAACTTCCAGCTGGTACACAAACACTTAAGGCAACCGGTAAAGATTTCGAAAATTATAATTTTAAAATTCAGGTAAGCGTTTTAGATTGTACAGGCTGTGGTAATTGTGCAAATGTTTGTCCTGGCCGAAAAGTTGAAGGAGCTGTTGCATTAATGATGAAACCATTAGGAACACAAATGGAAGAAGTTTCAAGATGGGATTATTTTTCAAAAAATATAAAATACAAAACTGTAGATAAATTTAAAACATTTAAAAACTCACAATTTGCTCAACCTTTATTTGAATTTTCGGGTGCATGCGCTGGTTGTGGTGAAACTCCATATATAAAATTAATTACTCAACTTTATGGCGAAAGAATGATTGTTGCTAATGCAACAGGTTGTTCTTCAATTTATGGTGGGTCTGCTCCAGCAACGCCATACCGTGCAAATACCGAAAGTGGTAAAGGTGTAGCATGGGGTAATTCATTATTTGAGGATAATGCTGAATATGGTTTTGGAATTACGGTTGGAACGAAAAAAATGCGTGAACGTTTAGCTCATTTAATGAATAATTTAATGGATAATACTTCTAAACCTGAGATAAAAGAGGCTTGTCAGAATTGGATAGCAAATAAAGATTCTGAAGAAAATTCTGAAGCATTTTCAAACGCTGTTATAGAAGTTGTTTCAAAAGAAAAGGATGTTATATCGAAAGAAATAATAGATTTAAAACAATACTTAGTTAAAAAATCTATTTGGATAATTGGTGGTGATGGATGGGCATATGATATTGGGTTTGGTGGATTAGACCACGTAATGGCATCTGGCGAAGATTTAAATATTTTAGTAGTAGATACAGAGGTGTATTCTAATACTGGCGGACAAGCATCTAAATCATCTCCGCTTGGAGCTGTTGCTAAATTTGCTGCATCAGGAAAAAGAATTCGCAAAAAAGATTTAGGCATGATAGCAATGAGTTATGGCTATGTGTATGTTGCTCAAGTAGCTATGGGTGCCGATAATGGACAATTTTTTAGAGCTGTTAAAGAAGCCGAGGCTTACAAAGGTCCTTCAATAATTATTGCTTACGCACCATGTATTAATCATGGAATAGTAGCTGGAATGGGTAAAAGTCAAATTCAAGAAAAATTAGCTGTAGAATGTGGCTATTGGAGTACTTATAGGTTTAACCCAATGTTAGAAAAAGAAGGTAAAAATCCATTTAAATTAGATTCGAAAGAACCAAACTGGTCGAAATTTAAAGAATTTTTAAGTTCTGAAGTTCGTTTTTCTTCTTTAAGACATGCAGTTCCTACCGAAGCAGAAGAGCTATTTAAAGCAGCCGAAGAAAATGCTAAGTGGCGTTACGAAAGTTATAAAAAATTAGTAAGTACAGCTGTTACTGAAAAAATAGTATAATAACTAAAATTTAAACTAAAATAAAGCCACAGATTTAAAGATTAATTTCTTTAAGTTTGTGGCTAATTTTTTAAAAAATTAAAATATGTTTAAAACAAATGAGTATTTTGATGGAAATGTAAAATCAATAGCTTTTACAACATCCGAAGGACCAGCTACAATAGGAGTAATGGCAAAAGGAGAATATGAGTTTAGTACATCAACAAAAGAAATTATGATAGTAGTTTCTGGAAAATTAACGGTAAAATTACCCGAACAACAAATTTGGAAAGATTATAATGTTGGTGATAAATTTATTGTTGATGCAAATAAAAAATTTCAATTAAAAATTAACGAAGATTCGAGCTATATATGTTATTACAAATAACATGAATAACAATATACATAAATATAATAAATTTAGAGTTAACTATAAAATATGGCTCGATAATATTGATGGCACTGGTATTTTAGGTGAAGGAAAGGTTGAATTATTAAAACAAATTGATAAAACTAAATCGTTATCGGCAGCTGCAAATATTTTAAAAATAAGTTATAGAAAGGCTTGGGGCGATATTAAAAATGCTGAACAAATGTTAGGAATAAATTTAATTATTCGTAAAAGAGGAGGTGAGTTTGGTGGGGCATCTGAATTAACAGAAGATTGCGTTAAAATAATTGAAGCATGGGATAACCTTCACAAAAAAATTGATTTAAATACTGAAAGTTTAATTGTTGAATTTAAGAAGTTTATAAAAAATAGATAATTTTTTTATTGATTTTAATCAAAAAAAAGAATATTCTCAGTTTTAGAGCTATATCTTTGCATTAACCAAATTATCCTTATTATGCCGCAAAATAGACTTTTCATCGGAATAGATGATACTGACTGCTCTACCTCAAATGGTACCGGTAAATTAACAAAAGCACTATCAAAACAAATAGAATTAAATGGTCTTGGAAAAGTTGTAAATATTTCAAGACATCAACTTTGTTTATCAAAAAAAATTAAATATACTAACTTAAATAATTCCGCTTGTATTGAGGTTTTGGTTATAGATAATGATAATTTAATTTTATTTTGTAAAAATTTTATAAAAAACAATTGTGAAAAATTATCAAATGCAGCTATTGTTTTTGCAAACGAAGATGATATTTCGAAAGAGATTATTGGCTTTTCGTTAAAAGTTAAAAAAGAAATAGTTAGTTTAAAAGATGCTATTACTTTAATTAAAAATAATAATTTAAATCATAGTTTTTTTGGAACAAGAAAATTAGGTTTAATTGGGGCTTTAGCAGCAATTGGATTACGGTTAACAAATAACGATGGAAGGGTTATTTGGGCAAATGGTTTTGAAGTACCCGAAATGAAAGGCACTTACATTGCCGGCGAGGTATATTGTCAAACACATGTAGATACAATTAAAACATCTGATGGATATAAAATTCCAACAAACTCAACAATTATTTATGAAAGTAAATTTTCGAAACCAGTTATTGAAAATAATCTTATAACATTAATTGTTGAAGAAGTGGGTGAAAATGAAATAAATAATGGCGACAATATTAAATCGATTTGCAATAGATTTAAAATTTCGGTGAATTAAATTTGTGGTATAAATATGCAATTGTAAACTTAAATCGTAACAAATTAGTTATAAAAGTTAATTGAAATTGATTTAATTTTTTAAATTAAATTTCTTCTATATCTTTAGTTTTAATCCAACCAATATTTCCATCAGAAAGTTTTATTTCAGTCCAGTCATCAAGTTTTTC
>JAVHRJ010000350.1:0-7350 GCA_036171595.1 Bacteroidales bacterium | reverse complement strand
TCCAACCAATATTTCCATCAGAAAGTTTTATTTCAGTCCAGTCATCAAGTTTTTCGGTTATTGTAATTTTGGTACCTTCATGAATAATAAATAAATCGGTGCTCGAATCGCTTGGTGAGCTTTTTGCGGTTGCTACCGCTTGCATTACTATTGCAGAATTAGTATTAATAATTGCTGACCTACCATTAATTGAAAAGGTTACAAATATTAATGAAATAACAAAGATTAAACTACCTGTCCAAAAAAATAATTTTCGTAAAATATTTTTTCTCGAAAACAAAAAAAATAAAAATAAAACTAATGAAGAAACAAATAACAAAAGACTAAATATTGCCCAATTATTAACGTTAAATAAGCTAATAATATTAGAGAACCAAGTATATAATAAAAATTCTGGCATAATGTTAACTTTATCAATAATTAAGCTAGAAGCTAAATTTAAGTTAAAGTTAATGTCTTCGTCTTTTGGTGATAAAAGCTTTGCACGCTCATAGTTTAATATTGATTTTGGAATATCTTTAATACGAAAATATGCGTTTCCTAAATTGTAATAAATTGTTGCCGATTCTTTACCTTGTGATAAAATTGATTCGTAATATTTTATAGCTTTTTCGTAGTTTCCGTTTTTATAATTTGAGTTGCCCGAATCGACATATAATTCGGGGTTTGTTGCAAAACTAACAAGCGATGTGAAAAATATTAATATTAAAATTGTTTTTTTCATGTTTTACTTAATATTTTGTTCAAGTTTGCTAATTAATTCTGTTGATTTGTTATAAATTTCGTTCATTTTTGAACTGTCAGAATTTGGAGAATATCTAGCAAACTCACAGTTTTCAATAATTTCATTTAATTCTAAAATAGTTTCATTCGAAATATTTTTTAATAAAAGATTTTCGTTTGCTTTTTCTTTAGATAAATCGGCTACAGGAATAGTAAGTTTATCGCTTAAATAACCCCAAATAGCTCTTGTCATTTCTTCGTAATATTTTTCGTGTTGGTTTTCTTTTAAATAAGTATTAGCTAGATGTAGTCTTTTTTGTGCAACTTTATTAGCTTTTTTATTTTTCATTGATGCAACATCTGCATTTTGTTGAATTTGTTTTCTTCGCCAAATAATTAATAAAATAAATAAAGCAAAAGAAAAAGGATAAGCCATATAAAATATTGGTTCCGAAATTAAATATTTCCCTTTTTCGCTTAATTCCTCTTTATTTGTTTTAATGTAATGAATATCGGAACCTAAATATTTAACATCTTCTTTAGTAAACTCAGAAACTATTGCAGTTGAGTTGTTTGCCGAATCTTTATTTACATTAATTTTAAATTCTGGAGTTGAAAGGGTTTTAAATGTTTTTTTAGATAAATCGTAATAACTAAATGAAGCCGATGGTATTGTATATTCTCCTGGGTGACGAGGAATAAGTAAATAGTTTACTATTTTTGAACCACTTGTTCCATTTGTTGAGGCGTTAATATTATTAGTTGTTTTTGGGTCATACTGTTCAAAATCTGAAGGAAAATCAATTTTAGGTAATTCGGCTAATTTTAAATTTCCATTTCCTTTTAGTTTTAATGTATATGAAATAGCTTCATTTGTTTTTGGATTTTTATTATCGAGTGTAGCTTCTAACTCAAAATTTCCAACAGCACCGCTAAAATCAGCAGGTTTATTATTTGGCAAAGGTTTTACATGAACAGTTATAGCAGAACTTACAAGTTTTTTTCTAACATTTTGATAGCTTCCAAAAAAATCGTCGAAAATACTTCTACGGCTTTTATTTACTCTTTGTTGAACTAAACATGTAAGTTCATAAGGGTCAATTGTTATATTTCCAGAGTGTTGTGGTGTAAGCAACGACTTCTTTAAAACTCCTACTTGATAAACATCACCATTATATTTTTCTTGTTTTAAATTTACTTGAGTGGGATTTTCTAAATCGTCGCTCCAAAAACCTTTAAATGATGGAAATTTCATGTCTTCAAATCCAACCAAATTTAGTTTAGTATAAATTGCAATAGTTGCTATAATTTGCTCACCTTGGGTAACTTCAGTTTTACTTAAGTTTACTTTTACAAATATATCATTACCAGAAATTTCGTTTGAATTAGAAGTTTGATTTTGATTGTTTTGCTGAATGTTAGAATTGTTACCTTTTACAACTTCAATAGTTAATGAATTAGATTTATATGTTTTACCATTAACTGTTGCTTCGGCAGGTTCAATAGAAAATTTACCTTCTTTTGATGCGTATAAAATATAAGTATATGAATAGTTTACTGATTGAGAAACTTGTCCGTTAATAATTTGAACACTACTACTACTTGATGTGCTTGGTCCCATTAATATATCGAAACCATTTATTGATGGAGCTTTAAATGATGAAGGTTTATTATTAAGTGAAAAAACTAAGCGAAATTGTTCGCCAGTTGAAACAATATTTTTTGAAGATGCATTAAATTGCACATCTTGAGCATAACTAATAAAAGAGATTATGACAAGAAAAATAGTTATTAAAGCAATTATATGTGATTTTAATTTAATCATTATTTTGTTCTTTGTTCAACGTTTATTGTTTTACTTTTTACTTTCAACTTTAAAACTTTCTACTTTTAACTTAAATGGTTACCAATCTTTTTCAACATTCTCATTGCCACGTTGTTGTGCTTGAATTTTCTTTGCTTTTTTTTGAGTATCTTTTTCTTCATCTTGTAAAGCTTTTAACATTCTATCTGCATCATCTTTTGACATTTGATCTTTAGGTTGTTGTTGCTGATCTTTGTTATCTTTTTTATCTTGTTGCTCTTTTTTTTGTTGTTCTTGCTTTTTCTGTTCTTGTTGTTTATTTTGCTGTTGGTTTTTGTTATCTTGCTTTTGTTGTTGTTCTTGTTTCTTTTTCATAGCTTGAGCGTAAGCTAAATTGTATTTTGTTTCCATATCTTTAGGATTATTTCTTAATGCTGTTTTATAAGCATTAATGCTCTCATCTATTTTGTTATTTAATAAATAAGAATTACCTAAATTGTGAAATGTTTTAGAAGTATTTTCTTTATCATTAATTTTTGAAGACATTTCTGTAAATTGTTTTGTGGCTTCGTCGTATTTTTCTTGTTTATATAGTGCGTCGCCCAAATTAAATAAAGCTTTATATGATTTAGGATCTTTTTTTAATGCTTTTTGATAAGCAACTTCCGATTCGTGAAATTTCATATTGTTATAATATTTATTCCCTTCGCGAATTTGTTTTTTGTTAACTTGTGAATATGAAGATAAAGTTAATATTGATAAAAAAAATAATATAGTATATTTTGTTATCATAATAATGTTTTGTTAAAAAGATTAAAGTTTTTAAAAAATTTATTCTTTCTTTCAATAAGCATAATTTCTATTAAAAGTAATAATATAGTAAAAGCAATAAAGAATTGATACTGGTGCTCATAATCGGAATAAATTTGCGATTCAATTTCTTTTTGATTCATTTTATTTATTTTGTCAAATATTTCGTTAAGCACAGTTAACGAGTTTGTTGCACGCACATAAATACCACCTCCAGCCGATGCAATTTGTTGTAACAAAACATCATTTGTTTTTGTAATTATTATAGTACCATTTTTATCTATTTTAAAATCTTTTTTTCCGAATTTACCATAAACAGGAATTGGTGCACCTTGTGGTTGCCCCATTCCAATGGTATGAATTATTATTCCTTTTTTTGCTGCTTCTGCAGCCATCTCGTTAACTCCTTCTTCGTGATCTTCACCATCTGAAATAATAATTAAAACTTTATTTTTTTCGTTTTCCGAAGAGCTAAAAGAAACCATTCCTGTTTCGATTGCTTTACCAATATCTGTACCTTGTATTGGAACCGATTGTGTTGAAATATCTTGTAAAAACATTTTTGCAGAAACGTAATCGGCCGTTAATGGCAGTTGTACAAAAGCATCATTTGCAAAGACTATTAAGCCAATTTTATCGTTACTTAGTTTATCAACTAATTTTTCGATTGCCATTTTTGAAGCTTCAAGCCGGTTTGGATAAACATCTTCGGCCATCATGCTATTTGAAACATCAAGAGCAATAACTAGTTCAATACCTTTTCTTTTTACGTTATCAATTTTACTTCCAATTTCTGGATCGCTTAACCCAATTATTAATGAAGCATAAGCTGTCATTAACAAAATGAATTTTACATTGTTTCGCCAGTTAGCAACATTGGGCATTAATATTTGAACAAGATTTATTTCTCCGAATTTTTTAAGATTTTTTTTACGTGTAAATAAATTTAAAATAAATACCCCTGCAAAAAAAATAATTGCAAGTAACCCATATAAATATTCAGGATGTCCGAATTTAAACATATATCAAGGTATTTTTTTTAATATTGTGAATTTAAATAACAATTCGAAAAATAAAAATAATGCTGCAATTAAAACAAATGGAAAAAACTCTTCTTTATGTTTCCTATATTCTTTTACAGCAATTTTAGTTTTTTCGAGTTTATCAATTTCTTTATATATTGCTCTTAATTTTTCGTTATTAGTTGCCCTAAAATACTCACCATCAGTCATTTGTGCAATTTGTTTTAAAACTGGTTCATCAATCTCAACTTTAATCATTTGCATTTGCGTACCAAACTGTGTTTGAAAAGGGTAAGGAGCTTGACCCATTGAGCCAACACCGATAGTATAAATTCTTATTCCATAAGTTTTTGCTATTTCGGCTGCAGTAATAGGTGCAATAGAACCTGCATTATTAACTCCATCTGTTAAAAGTATTATTGTTTTACTTTTAGCTTTACTATCTTTAATTCTATTAATTGCAGTGGCAATTCCTTCTCCTAAGGCTGTGCCATCGTCTATTATTCCAAATTTTATGCTTTTAAATAAATTTATTAACACAGCGTGGTCGGTTGTTAATGGACATTGAGTAAAGCTTTTTCCACTAAAAACAACTAGCCCCATTCTATCGTTTGGGCGACTATTAATAAATTCTGATGCTATATTTTTTCCAGCTTCTAAACGGTTGGGGCGAAAATCTTCGGCTAACATACTACCCGATATGTCCATCGAAATAATTATATCAATTCCTTCGGTTGTTGTGTTTTGCCAGCTGTTAGTTGATTGTGGACGTGCCGATGCAATTATTAAAAAAATAAGACTTAATATTCTAAAAGCAAATAATACATGTTTAAATATATTTCTAAACGATGGGCTATTTTGTCCAAAACCTTTTAATGTTGATATTTGAATAGTAGGAGTTGATTTTTTTTGTTTAAAAATATACCAAATTATTATAGGTACAATTAATCCTAATAATAATAATAAGTAAGGTGATGCAAAAACGTAATTAGGCATTAGTCCCTCCTTTCTCAACTATTTCATCTGTTTTAATATTTTCATCTTTTTTTATTTCAGCAACTTTAGTTTCGTTTACAAACTTGTAGGCATGTTTAATGCTTAAATCGTTTTCGTCGGGGAGTGGTTGTGCTTTTGCAAATTTAACGTAATCGGCAAGAATTAAAGTTTGACGTAATTCAGAAATGTTTTGATCTGAAATATATTTTTCGTTACTAAGAGATTGAATTATCTCAAAACTTGTCATTTCTAATGCTTGAATATTAAAACGTGCTTCAATATATTTTCTAATAATTTCGGTTAATTCGGTATGGTATTTCTTAATATGATTATTTTGCCATAACTTTTTATCTTTTAATATATCGAGTTCGCGAATAGCTATAACATGAGGTGGGTCGGCAGGTTTTTGGGGTATTTTAATTAAAGGTTCCTTCTTTTTATATTTACGATAAATATAAATACCTAATGCAATTAAAATAAGTATTGCGGCACCCCAAATAAAATATTCAATTATTTCCATAAAGCTAAAAGGCTCATCAAAAGGTGCTTTTATATCATATATTTTTTTACTTGCAGTATCTACTTTAAGTGTATTAACCGTAAACAATAATGAATCGCTATATATTACATCTGTTATAGTATCGTGCAAAAATTCAAATGGAAGAGGTGGAATTACATGATTACCACTATCAAATGATGTTATTAAAAAAGATTGTCTTAATTTAATAATATCGCCATTTTTTGAAATTGTATCGGGTTTTAATCGTTCAACAACTTCTACACTTGGCGCAATACTATCAGATAATATTGGAAAATTTACCTTTGCAGTTTTGGATTTTGTTATAATTAAATTTAATTTAACTTGGTCGCCAATTAAAAATTTATTTGAATCGAGTTTTGCTTCAATAGTTATTATTTGTGAAAATGCAATTAATTGCATAACAAATAACAAATTGCAAAATAATAGAATCTTCTTCATAACAATTATTTATTAATCCTCCTTTTAAAAAGATTCATTAAAGGTTTTACATAATCTTGGTTGGTTTTAAGTTTTAGGTTGTCAACACCGTAACGTAAAAATGTTTCGTTAATTTCTTTTTCTTTTTGTTTCCAAAAATTCGAGTAATTGTTTCTTATAGTTTGGTTTGATGTATCAACCCATCTAATTTCATTAGTTTCGGCATCTTTAAAACAAGCTAAGCCAATATTTGGCATTGTTGTTTCTCTTTCGTCGTAAATGCGTAATGCAATTAAATCGTGCTTGCGAGTAGATATTTTTATTGATTCTTCAAAGCCCTCATCAATAAAGTCGGAAATAATAAAAGCAGTGCTTCGTTTTTTTGTAACATTAGTAAAAAATCTAACTGCTTCGCTAATATTAGTTCCTTTGTTTTGTGCTTTAAAATTAAGTAATTCACTAATAATTCTTAATATATGTTTTTTCCCTTTTTGAGGTGGTATAAATTTCTCTACTTTATCTGAAAAGAAAATTATTCCAATTTTATCGTTATTAATAATTGCCGAGAATGATAGCACTGCACATAGTTCGGCAATTAAACTTTTTTTAAGTTGAGTTTGAGTGCCAAAATCTTTTGAGCCACTTACATCAACTAATATCATAACAGTAAGTTCTCTTTCTTCTTCGTATATTTTAACGTAAGGGTGATTAAATCGGGCGGTAACATTCCAATCAATGTTTCTCATGTCATCGCCATATTGATATTCACGAACTTCGCTAAAGGTCATTCCTTTTCCTTTAAATGCGCTGTGGTATTCGCCCGCAAATATCTGATTAGACAACATTTTTGTCTTAATCTCAATTTTTCTTACCTTTTTTAATAAGTCTGTAGCTTCCACTTTTTAATTATCAAATTATTTAAGATGTTAAACATAAACAATATTGCTGTTGTTATTTTTGTAAAACATGAATTAGTTATTATGTTATTAAGTTACTTTGTTATTGAGTTATTTAGTTATTAGTAATTTCAGAATTAT
>JAVHRJ010000349.1:9623-15007 GCA_036171595.1 Bacteroidales bacterium | reverse complement strand
TTCATCAAGTTCAAAGTTTTTAAAGTTTGAAAGGTCATTATTTTCTATAGATTGAGTTTCAACTTTCAACTTTTCACTTTTTAACTTTTCACTTTCTAACTTTATAAACTTTCTAGCTATGTATAGAGGATTATTTGCTCCCGCCCATTGACATTCATTTGTTTCGGTATTAACAACGAGCAACGAAATATCCATGCCATCTTTTTGCTCACCTTGTGTGCCTTTTTGCTGAAGTGCATTAATTATTTCTTTTCTTAAATGATTTAAAATTTGATTTGATTTATTTATTTCTTGTTTTTGAACTATTTCATTTAAGAAACTTATTCCTAACATACTCATAAAAGCACCAGGAACCCCATGACCAGTACAATCAGCCACTGCAACAATTAACCAATTATTAATTTTTGTTGTAAAATAAAAATCACCGGAAACTATATCTTTTGGTTTAAAAAGTATAAAATGTTCAGGAAGAATTGAACGTGCTGAATCACTAATTGGCAATACAGCTTCCTGTATTCTTTTAGCATAATTAATACTGTCGGTAACTTCTTTATGAATTTCTTCGATATGTTCTTTTTGTTCAGTAACCTTATCACGCTGGGCTTCTATTTCATCACGTTGAGTTGAGATTTCTTCTTTTTGCTGGTTTATTTCAATGTTTTTTTGTTCTAATAATCTATTTGCTCTCTTTTTGGTTTTAAATGCTCTATATGATATTATTGCAATAATAAGCATTAAAACAAAACCACTAACCCCCCAAAAAGTATAAGTTTGTTGTTGCTTTATTGCTTGCTGATGTTTTAATTGCTCTTCTTTTATTTTTGTGACATTTGTTATGCTATCTTTTGTAGCTAAAATTTCATATTCAATTTGAAATTGTTTTTTTAATGTAGCTTTTCTGTTTTCCTGATTTAATAAGCTATCTTTCATTTGAACATATATTTCATACGAACATAATGCTTTATCATATTTCCCTTGTTTTTCGTATATTTTTTTTAACAATAACGAAACATCCATAATGTTTTCTGGATAACCCAACTCGTTTGAAATTTTTAAACAACGTACTGCACAATCATAAGCTTCGCTTATTAAATTTTGTTGATATTTAATTTCTGCAATAGAACTTAAAGAATTTGCAATTCCAAGTTTATTTTGAATTTGTTCGCTTAAACTAATCGATTTAAAATAATATTCCAATGCTTTTACCTGTCCTTGTTTTTTACATATTTCAAAAGAAGAATCACATAAAAGATTTCCCGAAGAATTATAAATGTCGCCCAAACTGTTATACGATGAAATAAGTCCTGTTAAATCATTTATTGAATTTTGAATTTCAATTGCCTTATTTAAAAAATTTATAGCCATTAGCTGTCCCTTTTTGGCACAATCCTCCTTAGAGCCTTTAAAAAACATTGCTCCTTGGCTTTTATAAAGATATGCAATATTTAAATAACAATTTGCAATAAAGCTTTTATCGTTAATCTCATAATTAATATTTAGCGATTTGTTATAATATTCTAACGCTTTATCGTATTCCCCTTGTGAATCGTAAATATAACCGATATTATTATATGAAGTTGCTATACCTGGTTTATTATCTATTTCAATGTTTATTTTTAATGACTTATAATAATATTCTAAGGCTTCTGTTATGTTTCCTTGTTGTCGCAATATCATTCCTAAATTAGTTAACGATGATGCTTCTCCTATTTTATCCTTTATAACTCTTTGAATTGTTAATGATTTATTAAAATAGGAATATGCTTTTGAAACATAACCTTGCTGATTGTATAAATAACCATAATTATTTAATGCTAATGCGAAATATGCATAATACAATTTTCTAAGTTCTCCTTTAGAAGTAGCAATGTTTCTACTTGATATTAATTCTAATTGTTTATTGTAGTTTGGCCATACTTTATCACTTGATTCATTTGCAATTAATTCATTTAATATATAGCAACGTGTTGTGTCGTTTTTAGCATATTTTAAGCTCAATTCAAGGGAATCTGTTTTACTTTGTTGTGCATAACAAAATAAAATTGAAAATTGAAAAATAAAAAGTAAAAATTTTTTTATAAATATTTTAATTGATAGTTTTTTTACGTCTTTTATTATCATCTGTTTATAACCTCTTTTATAAAAAAAAAATTAAATTTTAAATGCTAACCCTAATTCCAAATTAAATGTCGAAATTTTTTGTGATCTACATTTAGTATTGAGAAAATCGGCATTAATTAAAAAAAATGCTTTATCATTAATTTTAAACCTAAAGCCTGCCCCAATTATTTCTGCTATAGAAAACGCTGATGATGCAAAGTATTCTACACTATTGCTTTTAAACGACGGAGTAGAAGTATTCATAATACCTATCATTACTTTTGGTTCAAATACAATTAAATCAATAGAGCCAAATGAACCTAAAACTCCTAACATAAAACCATCAACACGCCATCCATTTGCTCCTTTATTAGAAAATTGTGTTTGTAACTGAGCGTTTAATGCATCAAAATCGACTTGATTATTTTGTACACGAATTAATGCTATTATTCCTAATTCTTTTAATATTTTAAATATAGCAAAAGCATTTATATTTAACCCTGTTTTTGCAAAACCAGCATTTGCATTGTTAATGTTATTATCAGCAAAATATTTGAGTGGAAAAGTTGGCCCAATAGAAACTCCAACATAACCCTTTTCGTTTTGACCATATAACATTGTGCAAACTATAAGTAAAATCAGTAAAGATATTATTTTGTGAAAATTAAATTGCATTACAATTATTTATAATAAATTAATTTATTGAACAATCATTCTACTTGTAATGCTTTTGCCAATTTTTCTGTTAATCTGTACAAAGTAAAGACCTTTACTTATGTTTGCAAGTGAAATATTTACCTCATCATTTATATTTCTTACATATATTGTTTTAACAACGTGCCCGTTAACATCAATTAAATTTAGTTGATCGCCATTTTTTTTATTATATTTAATACTACATGTTTCGCTTGCTGGATTTGGAATAATACTAATTTCGTTATTTGAGTTCATAAATAAACTTCCAGTACTATGATATAACTCCCAATTTCTAATGCCTAATGAGTACTCACCCTTTTTTATTGTATCGATTTTTAAATTTCCCGAATTATTGTTCCCAATTTTTGTATGTGGAATAATTTTCCAATCATCCCAAGTGCCTTTACGATATAGTATAACCAACGAGTCAGCAACATTTGTAATTAACTGATTATCTAAATAACCTGTTGTAGTTGTGGTTTTATCGTAATAAAATTTACCTGTCATAACAAAGTTACTAGGAATAATTCCATCAATTTTCCAATATCTTTCACGTGAAATAAGCACACCAGATATTGGATTTTTAAAATTATCGGGAGCAACCCAATTATGTTCAACTCTAATAAATGCTGAATCTGTAAGAGTTGTTACATTACCCGAAAAATAAGTTTGTTCAAATGTATATGAATTAATACTTTTAATAGTTTTAAAATTATCTATTGTGGCGTCATCTGTTTTTTCGTATAAATCCATAAAAACACAAATAGGATTAAACGGTATTGAAAAAGTAGATGAACCAACACCACCTGAAATATCTATAACTCTAGAAGTTTTATTCCAAAGACTATCCATAAATGTAATCTCGAGCATATTGTTATTTGAAAAATTTGTTCGTCCTCGCATTTTTTCACGAGCAAAAACTGTAACATCAAAATTTGGTGCGTTTGAAACAACTTTAAATGAATCGACCGAAAAATGTGGAAATCCAGAAGTAAAAACCCATGAATTAAAAAACTCATTCAAATTAATTCCCGAACGAGCACTCAAATAATCGCGCATTTGCCCCGAATTAATATCTTTAAATTTGAAAGTGTCGAGAATTGCCTTTACACAAACGTAAAACAAACTATCGCCCATGTACGAACGAAGAGTTTGAACAACTAAACCTCCTTTATCATACGAAGTTGAACCATAAGTAATGCTATCGGGAACTTGATTTAAAGCTATATAACCACCTTCTTCTATTTGGTTATATCTCAACACTTTATTTAGTTTTATTCGCTTATTTTTAATAAAAGTTTCATGACCTTTAAACGCTTCTTCGTAAACCATTTCACTAAAAGTTGCCCAACCCTCGTTAATCCACATATCTTGAGCTGTGCTGCACGTTATTAAATTTCCAAACCACGAGTGCGAAAGTTCATGTGTGTACAATTCCTCGTATGCTGTTGTTCCTGTTATGCAGAGGTTTGGAAAAGCAACGGTTGTGGCATGTTCCATAGCTCCAGCATCAAAATCTACTCCTACATATCCGACTCTTTCCCAACGATAAGGGCCAAATTTGCTTTCAAATAATGATAATATACTTTTTAAATTTATAAATGAATTTTTAGCTTTTAAAGTATCAGCTGTACGAACCCAAAGTTGAATAGGAATTTGACCTAATATTCCATTATAGGTGTCGGCTACTAAAGAGTATTTATCAATAGCAACAGAAGCTAAATAAGTGGGGATAGGGTCTGAAATACGCCAATGATATTCGGCTTTACCTGTACAAGCACAATTTGCTGTGTCTTTACCAATTAAAGTCCCATTACATACCGCAACCTGCTCTATACTGCTATTAACTAATATTCTAAAATCGTAAGTTGCCCTATCAACAAAATTATCGTTACAGGGGAACCAACATCTACCAAAATTATGTGGAACTGTTTCGAAACCTACCCCTAAATTATACGATGCCGTACCCGACCATTTAAAGCCACCCCAATGATTTACGCCAGGATCTTCCTGTGGATGTCCATAATAAAAAACAGCAACTTTTAAAGTATCCGAAACACTTGCTGGTTGTAGTAATGGAATAGTTAACAATGTGTCATCATAATCCCAAAAATTTTGATAAACTCCGTTTACAGTTATAGAATCGATAAAAAATGACAATAGGTCTAGTTGAATATTGTGCAAATTGTTATATTTAGGAATTAGTTCTACTTCGGTATTCCCAGAAATAAATTGATTTGTGTAATCGGTAATATTTAGATGTATGTTATAATTAATTACATCAATAGAATCTGAGTGGTAAAATTTTTGTGCAGTTACATTAATAACAATTAACAATGTAAAAGAAATTAATATCAATTTTAATTTTGCTTTCATTTTACAAATTTTACTACAAATTTACATATTTTTTAGCATGTTTACAAATTTAATAAAGTTAATAAAATATGATATCTTATTTTTAAAATTCATGCTTAATTTTATTAATTTGTATTATAAATTATTTACTTAAAACCATTGCTAATAAATGGAAAAACACAAACTAAAGTTAGTACTTAAAGATGGATTAGAAATTACTGGAATAAGTTTTG
>JAVHRJ010000349.1:0-9613 GCA_036171595.1 Bacteroidales bacterium | reverse complement strand
GGGCGAGGTAGTTTTTAATACTGCAATGACAGGCTATCCCGAGAGCTTAACCGACCCTTCTTATAAAGGTCAAATTCTTGTTTTAACATACCCACTTATAGGGAATTATGGTGTACCAGATTACAAAAAAGAAAATGGCATTTTGAGTTTTTTTGAATCAGAAAAAATTCATATTTCAGGATTAGTAATTGCAGATTATTCGTGGGAAAATAGTCATTGGAATTCACAAAAATCATTATCGGAGTGGCTAATTGAAAATAAAATTCCAGCTATTTATAATGTAGATACTCGAGCTTTAACAAAACATATTCGCGAAAATGGTTCAACGCTTGGAAAAATTGTATGGAACGATGAAAAATTAGAGTTTATTGATCCAAATATCGAAAACTTAGCAGAACAAGTTAGTACAAAAGAAATTATAGAATACGGAAATGGAAAATACAAAATTATTTTAGTTGATTGTGGCGTAAAAAATAATATTATACGCAGATTACTTTTACGCGAAACAACAGTTATTCGAGTACCTTGGAATTATGATTTTACAAACGATAATTACGATGGTTTATTTATTTCAAACGGCCCAGGCGACCCTAAAAAATGCGAAGCAACAATAAATCATATTGCAAAAGCATTAAAAAAAGATATCCCAATTTTTGGTATTTGTTTAGGAAATCAATTAATGAGTCTTGCTTCTGGAGGTAATACCTTTAAACTTAAATATGGACATAGAAGCCACAACCAGCCTGTATTACAAAATAACACTAATCGTTGTTATATCACATCACAAAATCATGGTTTTGCTACCAATTCAAAATCTTTAAACAATGAATGGGAAGAACTTTTTATTAATGTAAATGATAAAACAAACGAAGGAATTATACATAAAACAAAACCTTTTTTCTCTACCCAATTTCATCCAGAAGCCAGTAGTGGACCAACAGATACAGATTTTTTGTTTGATAAATTTATTAACTTAATACAAGAACAATAAATTAATTTGGAAATGAAACAACTAGAAAATTTAAAAATAACAAAAGTATTAGTAATTGGTTCAGGTGCGTTAAAAATCGGGGAGGCTGGCGAATTTGATTATTCGGGCTCTCAAGCATTAAAAGCTTTAAAGGAAGAAGGTATAACAACAGTCCTAATAAATCCGAATATCGCCACAGTTCAAACTTCGGAAGGGATTGCTGATAAAATATATTTCTTACCTATTACCCCTTACTTTGTTGAACAAGTCATTATTAAAGAAAAACCTGATGGCGTTTTACTAGCTTTTGGAGGACAAACAGCCTTAAATTGTGGAGTTACATTATTTAAAACAGGTGTATTTAAAAAAAATAATGTAAAAGTTTTAGGAACTCCTGTACAGTCAATTATTAACACTGAAGACAGAGAGTTATTTATTGAAAAACTTGACGAGATTAATGTTAAAACAATAAAAAGCCATGCCGTAACTACAATTAACGATGCTTTAAAAGCCTCAAAAGATTTAGGTTATCCAATAATAGTTAGAGCAGCTTATGCACTAGGTGGTCAAGGAAGCGGATTTTGTAACAACGATTCTGAATTAATAAATTTAGCAACAAAAGCATTTTCGTATTCAAATCAAATATTAATTGAAAAATCACTAAAAGGTTGGAAAGAAATAGAATACGAGGTGGTTCGCGATTGTTATGATAATTGTTTAACAATATGCAACATGGAAAATTTCGATCCACTTGGAATTCATACTGGCGAAAGTATTGTTGTTGCACCATCGCAAACATTAACAAATAGCGAATATCACAAACTTCGTGAAATTGCTATTAAAATATGTAGGCATATTGGAATTGTTGGAGAATGTAATGTTCAATATGCACTTTGTCCCGATTCCGAAGAATATAGAGTAATAGAAGTTAATGCAAGGCTATCACGGTCAAGTGCATTAGCATCAAAGGCAACAGGTTATCCATTAGCTTTTGTAGCAACAAAATTAGGGTTGGGGTTTGGATTGCACGAATTAAAAAATTCCGTAACAAAGGTCACAACAGCATGCTTTGAGCCAGCATTAGATTATATTGTTGTTAAAATTCCTCGTTGGGATTTAGGCAAATTTAAAGGCGTTTCAAAAGAACTAGGTAGTAGCATGAAAAGTGTTGGCGAGGTAATGGCAATTGGAAGAACTTTTGAAGAAGCTATGCAAAAAGGACTTCGCATGATTGGACAAGGTATGCATGGGTTTGTTGGAAACAAAGATTTGGAGTTTGATGACATTGAACAAATTACAAAAGAACTTGCAAACCCAACCGATATGCGAATATTTGTGATTGCTATGGCATTGCATAAGAATTTTTCTGTTAACGAAATTCACAAACATACAAATATCGACAAATGGTTTCTGTATAAACTTAAAAACATTTACGATTTAAGAAATAAAATTTCACGTTTTAACTCTATCCAAAATCTTCCTATAGAAATGTTGCTCGATGCAAAAAAAATGGGATATACCGACTATCAAATTGCAAAAATTATTTATAACGAAATTGATGATGCCACTGATAAATCAATGGAAATTAGAGATTATCGAAAAAAATTAGGTGTTGTACCTTTTGTTAAACAAATTGATACTTTAGCTGCCGAATATCCTGCACAAACTAACTACCTTTACTTAACATACAATGGCTCAGAGCACGATGTTATTTATGAAAACGATAACCGTTCAATTATAGTTCTTGGCTCGGGAGCTTACAGAATTGGTAGTAGCGTAGAATTTGATTGGTGTAGTGTAAACTCTTTAAACACTGTAAAAAAGAATGGTTTTCGTTCAGTAATGATAAATTTTAACCCAGAAACAGTTAGCACCGATTACGATATTTGCGACCGTTTATATTTTGATGAGCTTTCATTTGAGAGAGTTCTAGATATTATTGAACTCGAAAAACCCAAAGGTGTAATAGTTTCTGTAGGTGGACAAATACCTAATAATTTGGCTATGCGCCTATACAATAACAACGTGCAAATACTAGGCACTTCACCAATTTCAATTGACAATGCCGAAGACCGTCATTTATTTTCATCTACACTCGACGAACTTGGTGTTGACCAACCACGATGGAAAGAACTTATAGAAATAGATGATATTTACAAATTTGTTGACGAAGTTGGATTTCCAGTATTAGTGCGACCTTCGTATGTGCTTTCGGGTGCCGCAATGAATGTTGTGTCGAACAGAAATGAATTAGAATACTTTTTACAATTAGCAACAAATGTTTCAAAAAAATATCCTGTTGTTGTTTCTGAATTTATCGAAAATGCAAAAGAAATTGAATTTGACGCAGTTGCAAAAAACGGCGAACTAATTGTATATGCAATTTCTGAACATGTTGAGTTTGCAGGAGTTCACTCGGGCGATGCAACAATAGTGTTTCCGGCACAAAAGTTATATGTTGAAACAATACGCAGAATAAAACGTATTTCAAAACAAATTGCAAACGCACTTCAAATTTCTGGTCCATTCAATATTCAATTTCTTGCAAAAGATAATGACATAAAAGTTATTGAATGTAATTTGCGTGCATCTCGAAGTTTTCCATTTGTTTCAAAAGTTTTAAAAACTAATTTTATTGAAATTGCAACTAATATAATGTTAGGAATTGATGTTAAAAAACCCGAAAAATCATCGTTCGATTTAGATTATGTTGGCGTAAAAGCACCTCAATTTTCATTTTCGCGATTAGCAAAAGCCGACCCAATATTAGGTGTTGAAATGGCCTCTACAGGCGAAGTAGGCTGCATTGGTGAAGATTATTATGAGGCAATTTTAAAGGCCATGCTTTCGGTAGGATATACTATTCCGAAAAAAAACATTTTTCTATCTACTGGGCCATCACGTTCAAAAACAGAACTTTTAAATTCGTGTAAAATGTTATCGGAGTTAGGTTATAATTTATTCGCCACTCATGGAACTTGTACTTTTTTAACCGAAAATGAAATTCCCTCAACAATGTTACATTGGCCCGATGAATTAATTGAACCCAATGCATTAACTATGATACGTGACAAAAAAATTGATATGGTAATAAACATCCCTAAAAACCTTTCGCATAATGAACTTAATAACGATTACGAAATACGTAGAACTGCTGTAGATTACAACATTCCACTAATTACAAATGCACGTTTGGCAAGTGCTTTTATTTACTCGTTCTGCAAAATAAAAATTAACGAAATAGCAATAAAAGCATGGGACGAATACTAAAAAGTTAAAAGTTTATTGTTTATAGTTTGGGAATTATGTAGTTGATGAAAATTTTTCTCAATAGAATTTGGTGAAGTTGAGCAAAGGTTTGTGTCTAGAGAAAATAATAATTAAAAATAAAAAATGATTGCAAATGCTATTTGTTAATTATATTTATCTTTAAATATCAGAATGATTTATTATTTTTACTTTTTAAATTAATCTTTATCGATAAGCCCGAAAAAATATTACGAAGTATTACTCCATCAAAAGTAATTTTACCTATTGTTATTGGATTTGGGATTATTGGATATTTGCTTTATAAAGAATGGAATGGCGATATAATTAATCTTCTTACGTTTAGTTGGACAATGCTTGTTTTTATAATAATCGCCTTTATTATGATGGCACTGCGTGATGTTGGCTATATGTATCGCTTACGTATTTTGTCGGAGAAAAATCTTAGATGGAAAAAATGTTTTAATATAATTATGCTTTGGGAATTTGCTTCTGCAATTTCACCATCGGCAGTAGGCGGTACTACTGTTGCAACTTTTTTTATTTATAAAGAAGGAATAAATTTAGGACGAAGCACAGCAATTGTAATGGCTACAGCTTTTCTCGACGAATTATACTTTTTAATAATGTTTCCTATTGTTTATTTTGCTGTTGGAAACATTGCATTATTTGCTGTTGGGGGTAATATTTATACTGATACTACATCGCTTTTCGACAATAAATATTTTTATTTTGCGATAATTGGTTATGGAATAAAATTTCTTTTCGATTTGTTAATTGCATACGCATTATTTATTAATCCCAAAGGGGTAAAAAACATGTTAGTTTTCATTTTTAAATTACCTGTTTTAAGAAAATGGAAAACTGGTGTCGAAAATACTGGTAACGATTTAATTACCTCATCGAACGAACTAAAACAAAAGAATTTTAAATTTTGGTTAAAAGCATTAGTTGCCACTTTTATTTCGTGGACTGCTAGATACTGGGTTGTAAATGCATTGTTATTAGCATTAATTTTTGGTTTGCCTAATGTTAATTCTGGCGTTTTATTTAGTTTTAGTGAACATCTATTAATTTTTGCTCGTCAATTAGTAATGTGGATTATGATGCTTGTAATGCCCAGCCCCGGCGGTAGTGGATTTGCCGAAGCTGTTTTTTCAAATTATTTAGGACAATTTATACCTGTCGGATTTGTTGCAATTATGGCCTTTTTATGGCGCTTAGTTAGTTATTATCCTTATCTGTTTATGGGAGTTTTTGTATTACCAAAATGGATTAAAAAAGTTTATAACAAATAACAGAATAAAATATGTTCTAATTTTTTATTCTTCTTTATAGTCTAATAAATTAGAATATTTAAATGAAAAACTCAACATCTTTTTTAATTTTTCATTACTTACTATTTTGTATTCAAATAATGAATTCTCATTAAATTGAGGTTCATTTAATCCCAATTTAGCTGCTTCTTTTTTATAAAAATCTCTTCTTTTGGGGTGAGTATCTGCACAGGCATTTAAAGTTTCTTGCCAAATATTATTTTTAATAATTTGTTCAATAATTCGAATGCAATCATCTCTATGAATAAGATTCACATATCCTTCAGGATTATCTATTTTTTTGTCTGTTGAATAAAATTTCCCAGGTTTTCTATCGTATCCAAACAATCCACCAAAGCGAATAATTGTTGTTTTAAAAATCAAGTTCGATTTAAATAAAAGTTCGATTTCGGAAAGAGATGAATTATTAACAGGAGAATTTTCGGTGACTATTTGATTTGTGTTAGAATAAACAGAACTAGAACTAATAAAAAGAACTTTTCTGATTTTCGATTTTTCAATTTGATTAATAAGTTTTCTGAAATCATCAGTATTTTTTGAAGATATAGATATGATTAAAACCTCGGAAGATAAAAAATCAGAAATGTTTTGTTCTATTTTATTTATGTTAATTATAAACGGTATAACACCACTCAATTTCATTTTATCAAATTTGTTATTTGACGTAGCTGAACCCTTGACCATATAGCCCATTTGAATTAAATTCGAGGCTAATGCCATTCCTAACCAGCCACAGCCTAATATGCTTATTTCTCGTTTCAACGTATTTTGAATTTTGTTAATTTCTGTTTTTTAAGTAATCGGCGTTTTAAAATTTTACTAAATCTTTAATTTCACCCGAAAGAAAAACATGTGTTCCGCTTTTACCAACTATAACATCTTTTACCAAAGCTTTAGCAATATCGCTTGCCTGAATGGTTTTATAATGTTTTAATGAACCGATTAACAAAGGATTAAAAAATCTCATAACAAATAAGCCGATTTTTTCGCCTATACGATTTTCTTTTCTAGGGCCAGAAATAATTGATGGCCGAAGAATTGAGAGGCTTTCAAAATTTACTTGCTTCATTGCTTCTTCCATTTTTCCTTTTGTATTGTTATAAAAAACAGAAGACTCTGCGTTTGCACCCATGGCAGATATTACAGCAGCAACATTACATCCATTGTTTTTTAACTCTTTTGCCAAGTAAACTGGCAATTTTACATCAATTTCCCTAAACGCTTCTTTAGATCCAGCTTTTTTAATAGTTGTGCCCAAACAACAAATAAAAGCATCGGCACAAATTGTATCTTGCATTTTGTTATTTTGCAAAATAATTTCTTTTAACTTTGAGTGTTTTACTTCAGTTTGCCTTCTACCAATGGCATACACCATTGAAACATGTTCGTTCAGCAACAATTCTTGTAAACAAAAACTTCCTGTTAATCCTGTTGCTCCAGCAATTGCTACTTTCATTTATTGTTTTTTTAATTTGTGAAATAATTTGTTTTCAATAACGGTTTAATGTTTTATTTGCTATATTTTTTTAAATGATTGTAAAATTGAACCAAACTGCCCACTTAAACTATCTATATGTAATTACTCTTGCTTTTTATCCTTCTCCTTTAAAATTAAAGCAATGTTACTAGTCAAATATTCTTGTAGATTGTTATTTTTTCAATAATATTAATTAGCACTTAAGTTAACAGACAATCTTTCCCAAAAATTAGGAGCATAAACAAAAATGTCATCTGAGGTGTAAGGAATATTATCGTCACCGGCATATATTTGTATTAGGTCGTTTAAGTTAAAAGTCATAGTTCCAGTTACAGTTTTTGTTTCTCCTTCGGGTACGGGCTGAATTGTTAAGGTATTGTATGCATTACTCCTGATTATATAACCTGTTTGCGACAACGGATTATTAATACTGAATTGACCATTACTGTAAAAGATATAGGTTGAATCGGTACTTCCAAAAACATAATTTGATGGTATTGGCGGAAAATTACCATTGCCTCCCCATGCAGAATCAAATATTGCTGCCATAAACGGCTGGTTGCTTCCACTTATATGCCTGCCATTTCTTAATCCTCCAATAACATCGTTTGCTAAATTGATACTGTCGCTGCCATAAGTTAAATATTGTAAATATGTTACACTGTCATATTGCGATGGTAAATCAAACTCCTGAAAATAAAACATTGGCATAAAAACAAACAGATTTAATACAAGACCTGAACTAAATCTAGGCACATTTGGAGTAAAATTAACTGAGGCATTGTTGCTGAAATTGGCAAGCCTATCGGGAGAACTTGGTGCAGTATTATTGTCTATAATGTTAAATCCAGAACTTGAAGCGAAATCAACTCCTGAACTAATAAGTCTCATGTCGAGAAACTTGCCTATAAAAGTAGTTGGTGTAATACTTGTAATATAATCGCCAAATTGAGAATATTGCTCCGCCTTAATATTAGAACTAGCTTTATTGGTAGTGCCTTTATAGGTTATATTTACTAAAATTTTACCACCCAAACTATTACCTTCTTCTGTCCCCCTTTTTTTACACCCATTAAAAAGAATGATGAGGATTATAAAATAAAATATTTTTTTCATATCATCTTTTTTAGTTTATAAAACCATAAAGCAAATTGTACACTTTCAAAGGTAATAATTATTTCTTAAAGCTAGTACCGAACAATTCAAAATTGCATTTTATAGGCATTTACTTACAGACTATGTCAAATCGATGATATGTTTGTGTTTTGTTACTAATTTTACGAGTTAACATAATCAGTAATTTTAACAATATCTGGCTTCTTTGAAAAAGAAAGATGATTATCTTTAACTATAATACTCCCCAAAATTAGGACAGTTAAATAAAGTATATATTTGTAAACTTAAATTGTATAAATGATGAACAAAAAAGTATTACAGTTCCAAATTCAAAGCTAAAATAGCAATTGAAGCCTTGCAGGAAAAATGTTTATTTGTTTTCTGTCTGCTCCAAATATGTATTTCATAAATTAATTTATTTGTGAAACAAATATAATTGAAAATCAAATAAATATCAAACAAAAAGTAATATATTTAGCTGATTGTTAATAAGTGGGTTTTTAAACAGTCTAACGATTGGCGCTTGGAAAAGCTGGGCATTTAGCCGCAGTCGGTGTCAAACTGCTAAAAAGTTTACATATTGTTAATATTGTCAAGTTGCCCATTACTGCACGTTGTTTTCGTAGGTGGTGTTACCAACCGTACATTATTGTCATGCAAGTTGATAGTCATTAATTAAAAGATCTGCAGAAAGACTTAGTCTGTTTGTTAATTTGCGAATCATTTCTACAGTTAGCTTTCGTTTACGATTAAGCACTTCTGAAACTCTACTTTTACCGCCAATTTCATTAACTAAGTCAACTTGTTTTAAGTGCATTTCTTGCATTCTAATTTTAATTGCTTCAATTGGGTCTGGTGCTTCAATTGGGTAATGTTTTTTTTCGTACTCGTCTACTAATATTCCAAGAATGTCAGCCTCGTCACTTTCTGGAGTACCAATTTTTGCGTCAAAGATTTCGTCAAGACGATTAAGCGCTTTACGATAATCTGATTCTGTTTTAATTAGCTTGATATTCATATATTTTTATTTTATATTTTATTAACATCTATTTTGTCATATTCAACATGTGTCCCAATGAATTTAATGAAAACCCATTGTTTTTCAAAATGGAATTTGACAACAAGTCTGTAAGCATTTCCTTTTATGTTAAAAACAACCCTACTATTCTTTAAAATACTTGCATTTGCATAAGTTTTCTTTACGTCATTTGGGGTTTTCCAGTCTGAACTCATTACTGTGTCATACCAAGTCTTTAAATGTTGCTCAGAGTCAGGATTCTTTTCCCAGTACTCTCGTAAAGTGCTTTTGGCAAAAATTCTTTCCATTTAATGAAATTTGCTACAAAGATAATAAATAATTCGCAAATTGGGAACTTTTACAGAATGTTTTTTTTGTCTTGTCCTAAAATACGGCTACAGATTAATATTCATTTTATTAAAGTTATT
>JAVHRJ010000348.1:0-3064 GCA_036171595.1 Bacteroidales bacterium | reverse complement strand
AAAATGGTTGTACAAGGTGATGCTACAACTTCTGATACTGTTCCATTATTTGAAGTAAAAGATAAACTTGGACATACAGTATTTGTTGTTTACCCAGATAGTGTTCATATTTACGTTAAAGATACAGGCGTTAAATCAAACAAAGGAGGTTTTGCAGTAAGTGGAAAAAACATGACAAAAGCATTAACACATGATTTTTTATATGTTGACCCTGATTACACTAGGATCTATACTGGTGATACGACTGCAGGCTTTGGGGTTCAAAATATTGGAGCAACTATCGATAATAGTTATATGAAATTAACACCTAACAACTATTTTATTGGTCATCAGGCTGGTGATTCAATAACAACAGGTTTATATAATTCAATTTTTGGATATCAAGCTGGCAAATCATTAACTGTTGGTTACGACAATGTTTTTTTAGGATATCATGCAGGAATTAATAATATTTATGGATATAAAAATGTATTTATTGGTAATAGTGCAGGTTCATCAATTGTTGGGAATGGATATTCAGATATGGGAAGTAACAACGTTTTTATTGGTGATTTAGCAGGAAAAAATTCAACTGGTAGTGTTGCAGTAGTTGCCATTGGTAGTAATGCAGGTAATGCAGGTGGTTATTTAAATACATTTGTAGGTGATAACGCAGGAAGTCAACAATCGGGTTTAGCTTGGCGAAATGCTTTCTTTGGTTACCATGCAGGTAAAAGTAGCACCGATGGAGATGGAAATGTATGCCTTGGTAGCGAAACCGGAGAGAATCTATCAACAGGTAATAGAAATATTTTAATAGGTGAAAAAGCTGGGCAAAATACATTTTATGCAAATAACAATATTTCCATTGGTTATTTAGCTGGTCAACAATTACGTAACGACAATAATATTACAATCGGATATCAAGCTGGATATAGTTTACAATATTCTACAGCTAATATTTGTATTGGATATCAAGCAGGTTATTCAGAAACAGGTTCGAATGAACTTTATATCGAAAACTCTAACGATGTAACAACACCATTAATTCATGGAGATTTTGCAAATAACAGAATTGCATTTAACCGTACTGCAACAACTTACCCTTTGCAAGTTGGTACTTCTGTTGCTAATGGAAATGCTGCCTATTTAACTGCAGGCGGAACATGGACAAGTACTTCATCAAAGGCTTTAAAAGATAGATTTACTGAAATTAACAAAACCGATTTGCTTTCAAAAATTGTAAATTTAGATATTAGAGGTTGGTTTTATAAAGAAACTCAAGAATATCATATTGGGCCATTTGCCGAAGATTTTTATAATGCTTTTGGAACTGGTGTGTTAGATGAACCAATTTTCTTAGGAAAATCTTTAGCAGCAGGTGATGTTGCTGGAGTAAGTTTAGCTGCTGTTAAAGAATTAATTATCAGAAACAATTCTCAAGCAGAAGAAATTAATAAATTAAAAAACAAAATAGAAACCCTTAATAACATTCAGTTAGAAGTTGCAAAACTTCAATCTGAAATTGAGAAACTTAAATCTCTTTATTCTTCAAATAACAAATAACTCACTAATATTATAACATAATAAAAAATGCCAATAACATTATTGGCATTTTTTATTTTATAGTGAGATTTCTAATAACATTTAAGTCGTAATGACGAATATTTTGACATGAGTTTGTTGAAAATTCATTTCAGCATATACTATTAGTTTGATTCAAGACAGAATAAAGAATCGTTAATTTTAAAACCCACTTAAATTATTAATTGTTACAGGTTCTACTTTAAAAACCCTTCCCCATTTAATCCAAACCCATAATCTTTCGTGAAAATAGAATAAAATTATTTTTGTTATTATTTCTGCAAATCCTAATTTAAATGCTCCTTTTAAAACTCCCGTAACAAACCACGATAATATTGTAGAATCAATTGAGCCGACTATACGCCATGATATTCCTTTTACAAGACTTCTCCAATGTGCCACTGTTCCATCTTCGTGCCTTCCAATCCGAACAACGTTCCAAAACCGCTCATGCAAAAAATATAAAAAAACTTTAGTAGCTAATTCTAATAATGCAATTGAACCTGCATATTTTGGGTTTTGAAAAATAACCCACGATAATAAAAAAGTATCAATAGATCCAAATATTCTCCAACTTATGCCTTTTACAACACTTCTTAATTTCGTGTCTTTCATTTATATTTTTTTGGCAAAGATAATTATATATTTATATTAGTCTATTAATTCGATAGATTTATTGTTTTTAAAATTATTTTTCGTTCAAATCCTTTACAATAAAGCAATAACCCCCATCAAGATTTAAATATCCATAATCGTAACAAAAGTAATAAGTAACATCTTTTTTTGTTGTATAAATATGTGTAAAATAACTGAAATTAAACCCTTCTTGAACAAGTTTTTCGCGCAATACTTTTGTTTTATTTAATTCGGTATGAGTAAAAAGAATTTTTCTATTTTTTCGAAGAATATTGTTAATATTTCGCATTAGTAAAATGGAATCGCCACGCTCACGGTTATTATATGAATTTCTGCATGCATCGGAGCAAAATTTCTGATCGGAACGTCCACGAAGTGGTTCGTTACACTCTAAACAATTACGTTGCGAATTTTCCATTTTTTATTTTTTTATTATTCTATTAAAAAAGTCGAAAAATAATCTAACACCAACGGCCGTTCCCCCTAATCCTCTATACGAATCTTTAGTATTTGCAAATGCTGGACCTGCTATATCTAAATGTATCCATGGATAATTTGTAAATTTTTCTAAAAATTTGGCAGCTGTAATAGCTCCGGCATATTTACCACCAACATTTTTTAAATCTGCAATTTTCGATTCTATCATTTCATTATAATCGTCCCATAATGGAAAGTTAACAATTCGCTCAAAAGTTTCATTTCCTACTTCTTCTAACAAATTGTACAAATCATCAGCATTTTTTTGAAAACCTATAGATGCAACCTTTCCAATTGCCGCAATTGCCGAACCAGTGAGTGTAGCAATATCAATTACTAACATTGGATTATATCTTTCGGCATAACAAAGTGCATCGGCAAGTATCAT
>JAVHRJ010000347.1:0-3100 GCA_036171595.1 Bacteroidales bacterium | reverse complement strand
AATTTATATAGAGCTTTAACCGACACTCTCCCACCTTCTGTAAAATTTACAAATTACAATTTTGTAAGCAATAATAATTTTATGAAACCTGGCGATACTGTTCAAATAGTTGGTGATTTTACTAACTATCTTACAACTACTAAAAATTTAATTGCAAATATTAGTACCGATAATTCTCATATTCATTTCATACAAAACTCAAATAATATCGGAATTATTAACAAAATGCAAACTATTTCGAATAACTCAACACCATTTATTTTTTACATTGACGAGCAATCAGGTTACGATGAAGAAGTAACTTTTAAAATACAATATAACGATACAAATTATTCAGACGTTCAGTATTTTAAATTAATAACAAATAAAAGCTATGCAGATATTGACACAAATAACATTAAACTTACATTAACTTCAAATGGAAAACTTGGTTATAACTTATATCCTTCACAAGGATCAGGCTTAAGATACAACAATAGCGACAGCTATTTATACGAAGGTGGATTTGTTATAGCTCAAAGTAGTTCAAAAATAACAAGTAGTTTTAGAAGTGGCAATAACTTTAAATTACTAAAAGGAATTCAACCCATAACAAATAACACAAATGCTGATGAACATTGGACTTCAACTTTTTGCGATTCACTTTCAGGTTATGCAAAAATGGGAATAAACATTAAATTAGATGCGATGGAATGGAACACTTCAGACAAATCTGATTTTGTTATATTAAACTACACTGTATATAATAACAACATATACAATTTAGACAGTTTATATGCAGGGATATACTGCGATTGGGATATTATAAATTCAGAAAGAAATAAAACAAGTTACAATAATACTTTGCGTCTCTTATACTCCTGGTACACAGGTCAAACTAATTTATATACAGGCGTAAAGTTGCTTTCAAACTACAATTCGCATCGCTACGCTTTTGATATCACTAGTTCAGGAAATGGAAGTATTAACATTTATGATGGAATGACAAACTATGAATTATTTCAAGCATTAACAAACAATCGCGATTCAGCAGGAATTAGCTCAAATGGAAATGATATTTCAAGCTTAATTAATTATGGCCCTATAAATATTAATGGTAACGATTCAATTACTTTATCATTTGCTGTTTTAGCATCAAATAGTTTATACAATATTGAGCAAGCATCAATTAATGCTCAAAACTATTGGGATTCGTTAAATATTTACACTCCAGAAATACATATTGCAAAAGAAAACCAATTAAACATTTTTCCAAATCCTTCAAATGGAAATATTAACATTATGTACATATCGAACTTAAACTCTGAAGCAACATTAAATATTTTTAATATTAACGGGGAAAATATTTACACAAAAGAAAAAATAAATGTAAAAAAAGGTGAGAATAACTTTATAATAAACAATAAATTAACAGATGGGATTTATATGTTAAATTTTAAAATTTTAGAAAAAAAATTCTCAAAAATATTTATTGTAAATTAATTTATTTTTTACAAAATCGTTCAACAATTTCATCAGATGCTTTAATAGAATTTTTTAGCCAATCGAGTAAAATATTATCCTTTTCAGAATCAGACAATTCCCAATTTATATCCGATTTTTTAAGTCGTTCAATAACATTAGACAAAATAATAGCAGCAGAAACAGAAATATTAAAACTTTCGGTAAAACCATACATTGGAATTTTAACGTACTCATCGGCAATAGCAATAGCTTCGTTAGTTAATCCAGTAAGTTCGGTACCAAAAAGCAAGGCAAATTTTCCCTTTGTTATATCAAAATCATTTAACATAACAGCGTTATTATGAGGTGTAGTAGCAACAATACGATATCCTTTACTCTTTAAATCGAGCAAAGTGTCTTTAGTATTAATATGATTTACATTACTAGAATTTAAAGTTAGCCAATTTGATGCACCTAATGAAACTTCGTTGTTTGGCGTAAACTTGTTTCTATTTTCAATTACAAAAACATTCTGCACACCAAAACAATCGCATGTTCGCAATACAGCACTAGCATTATGCGATTGGAAAATATCTTCTAAAACAACTGTAACATAATTTGTTCTACTAACCAAAACTTGATTAAACTTAGTTAATCGTTGTTCGGTTACAAAATCAGATAAATGTTTTATTAATTCTTTATTATTCATAATAAATCTTTGTTTTACGATTAATATTTCATGCCTACAGAATTTAGATTTAAATTATTATTATTTATACAAAGATAATACTCCTACGGTTTTTTATAATTAATAAAAATTAATTTATCCCACATCATTAATATTTATAATATAAACAACACAAATTTTATGTAGTTTCATAGATTTAGGGAAATTTTAAAATTAGCGATACGTCATTCCAAAATTGTTTTGCACGAAGCCGAATAACGGAATTTGAATATAATGTAGTTTTAAGATGCTGAAATAACCCTTCGACTAGCCCAGGGCAGAGATTCAGCATTACGAATGGAGTATTTTTAGAAGTTCCATTTATAAAATCAAAATTGGTGAATAGCTATTCTAATTCGAATAAAAACAAATTTTAAAAATATATTTTAATATTTTTTACAATAAAAAGTTGAAAATTAAAAGTAGAATATTACTTTTGCACAAATATTTAAATAAAAAATATTGGAGAGATGGCAGAGTGGTCGAATGCGGCGGTCTTGAAAACCGTTGTTCGAGCGATCGGACCGGGGGTTCGAATCCCTCTCTCTCCGCGGATAATCTAAGTAAAAAGAAGCAAAGCCCTGATTTTTAAAGAAGTCGGGGTTTTTTGTTTCTATTTTTCAAAAAAATTGAACTGTATTAATTATAGAATTTATACAAAGCTAGGTTTAACAAAGCCACGTATTTAATTTTTATAATTTTGTTTCTTGTTCAGATAGTAAGCCAAATATTTCGGGATAATTATAATAAGTAATTAAATCTAAAGCATTTAAACTACTTATATCTTTTGGCAAAAATTTCTTAATAGTATGAGCTTTCAGATTATTTGATGGAATGGGAATTAAAAGTTTTTTAAGTTGATTAGTGGTAAGTTCTTTATTAATCCATTGTTTTGCTATTTCAGAACTTATTATTAGTGGCATACGAAGT
>JAVHRJ010000346.1:0-3103 GCA_036171595.1 Bacteroidales bacterium | reverse complement strand
AGTTGTGTTGCAAAATCTTTTTTCTGCGTAGCACTTTGAAATTCCGGTATTCTTTCAAAATCATCAACTAAAATATATGCACCATTAAAACCCGCAGCTAGAAACAAATCCACTAAATAAGTAAATACGAAATCATTCTTCTCGTTATCTTTTTTAATTTTTTTATAATACTCAATAAATGAATTTTGTGTTGCTAAATCAACAAAAAAACCACGTTCATTAAATAACGGAAAATCGCTTGGGAGGTTAGTTAAGTATTTATTAGACTTTATTTCATTGTTTAGTTCATAAAGATCAATTTTGTTATCGCTAAACCATTGATTAGTATTCAAATTGGTTACTAATTCATTAAAATTTGATTTTTTAAACAGGTCGGTTTTTTTATTTTTTATAAGAATATCTAAACGAATTATTGCAAGCGAAATGTTTATTATATTGCTATCTACAATTGAATCGAAGATTAGATCCACAAATCTGTCGAAAGATTTTATTTTACCCCCACCTTCTGGGGCAGCAAAAACTCCAAAACACTTATTTTTATTATCGGATAAGTCTAAGCAATACTTTTCATTTATTTTCTTCAAAAGATTAATTAGGAAGGCAGATTTGCCATTCCCTCGACCTATATAGGATGTGTCATTTATAAAACCAAGTCGCAAATGATCCGGGTTCGACTGCGAAATATTCAAAAAGCAACTTCTGATTTTTGCAAATTCCTTTTCTCTAACTGCTATTTCAAATATATTCCCGTTTAATTTGTCTTCTGAAGATGCTTTATTCACGAATGGGCTTCGTGGAAATGGGTTTTCTTTTAAATTATATATTTCAAATCTACCTGTTTCTGTTAAGCTAACAGTTTCACTTGGTTTTAGTGTAAGTTTATCTATTGGATTTTCCATTGTGTTTATTTTTTTAATTCTATTGCAATTATATTTTTAAGTTTACCTCCGATAAGAACTGGTTCACGTTTCAAATAAATTGCTTTATTCTCTTCAGGAAGTTTATCTGTTTCAAGGGATATTTTTATTTTTAAAACATTTCTCAAGTTAAGTATATACGCTTGTTTTAAAAAATCGGTAAATGTCTTTTCTGAGATTTTCATTTTAAAGCATACCATATCTCTTAAATCTGCAAGATTGATAAAATAACTTTTTGATTTCGATTTAATATCATGATATGAATTAAACAATAAGTCAACAAACTCGTGCTGATTCGTTTTCCACTTTGGAATATGTGCGTACAAATTTTCACCATTTGAATATGTATACAACATTTTGAAATCAGAATTCGCTTTTCCCTTCATTATTAAAGAAATAGGATAAACAATTTTACCATTAAATCCGGGATAGAATTCGTGCGTATTAATTATTCCAAGTTGTTTTGCGCGATAAACCCAAAGTTCGAAATAACTTAAACTTAAATCAAATTTATAGATTTCTTTTAAAAAGTAGTTTATCCAAAAATCTCTTATTCGTTTAAGAATTTTATTATAATTCTGAAAAACACTCCTGTTATACTCTTTTTGGTCTATTAACCCTGATTTCTCAATACGCTTTACTAAATCGGAATTCGCTTTTCCCAAATCAATTTTTTCGCCTAAATATAAAGAAATATCATCTTCTAACTTTTTTTGTAAGGCAATTAAATAAGAATTAATATCACGGCTATTGACTATCTCAACTTTAGTCATACCTAATTTCAATGGTGAGTATATTGGAAATATTAATAGGCCGTTCTTTGCTGAGTTTGCTTTGTAACACGAGTTGATCAAATAGTGAAACCCTTCCAGTTTTAATTCCATTAATTGAAATATTTCATAATTAAATTTCTCAATTCCTTTATCCAAACTAGTGTTTAATAACTTTGTTCCAAGCGGAGTTAAATAATAATTATTTTTTTCTTTAATAATTAGTTTTAAAAACCTAGATTCATCAACAACTTCTAAAAATGTATATTTATAATGATGCAAACTCAAGCTACTCAATGCTTCACCCGTAGGATTGATCTTTTTATATCTTGATTCCCCTAATTTCTTTTTGTCTTTCAATTCAATGAAATAGGAAAAAGAAAGTTCTTCGATTGGTGAGAAATTAATACTCTTTAATAGAATATCGAAATATTCTAAAAAGTAAAATTTTTTAATTGCAGTTATTCTTTTATTTCCCATTATACTGTAGGTGCTGTACAAATTTACAAAAAATTAGTGTACGGAAAAATTGACTCTTTTGGTTTGCTTGTGTGTTGGCTTGTGGGAAAGGGCAAAACCAAGTGTGCATTGAATGGTCAAATAAAGCGTAAAAATAAAGTGGGTAGAAATTTCGCTATTTTACTTTTTTCGTTGGGTTGGTTTACATGGTGGTAGGTACTTCCTCAAATAAATATATCTTTTGTCCTGCAATAAATTGGCATCAATTTGAAACTTGTTTTCTTTAATAATTTGTGATTGTTGCCTAAATATTTATTTAGTTTTTCTTTTACTTCTATGTTCACAAAAACAATAGCTGAATTGGTGTAATTTTCTGGATTGTCTGTAAGTTTGTGAATAGCCTGTCGCATTTTTTCATTACAAAATGATTCTGCCGCATTAAAAGCTTCTCCGTATATATATTTATTCCCAGTTATTTCCACAATAAAATCGAAGCCTCTTATAGTTCCCATATTTAATTTTATTTTCTTTGGGGTAATCTCGGTAAGTTCACTATTAAATAGATTTGTTGCGCCTGCTAATAAAACCAAGTCTGTTCCTATTCTATTTAATGCTTCGAATACGCTAATATCTTTATACGGTCCAATTTTTTCTGGATTTCGTTTAACACTTTGAATTAATTCAAAAATACCATTTGTTTCTTTTATAGAATATGGATGTTTTTTGATAAGATCCATATATTTCTTTTTAGCTTCATTAAATTCATTTTTATTTAATGGTTTGCTAAATTCTTCGTGCAATAAAAACTTCTCTTTTGTCATATTTTATTTTGTTTACACCTATTTCTATTTTCCCTTTTAGAAATATCAAACACTAAAGTCATCATTCTAAATGGTGCGGTTGAAAAAATGGCTCTTTTGCTTTTGCCAGAGCGTTGGCATTGAGTGTCGGGGCAAA
>JAVHRJ010000345.1:0-15177 GCA_036171595.1 Bacteroidales bacterium | reverse complement strand
GCGACATACGGTCAGTAAAATCTAACAAACTATCAAAGCCTTTTACACCACTTCCGGCAGTTGTTGCAGTTGGCGATTGAGAAATTGTATTTATTCTTATTTTTTTATCGCGGCCATACATATAACCAAAACTGCGTGCAATAGATTCAAGCAATGCTTTTGCTTCCGACATATCATTATAGCGATAAAATGTGCGTTGAGCAGCAATATACGAAAGTGCAACTACCGAACCCCAATCATTTATTGCATCAAGTTGACGAGCAGCTTGCAACATTTTATGAAAAGAAATTGCTGAAATATCTAGCGTTTTATTTAAAAAATCGTAATTTAAATTATCAAATGGTAAGCTTTTTCGAACATTCATTGACATTCCAATAGAGTGAAGAAAAAAATCAATTTTTCCACCAAAATGCTCCATCGACTGTTTAAAAACATTTTCAATTTCATCGAAACTCGTTGCATCGGCTGCATAAAAAGGAGCATTACACTCTTCGGAAAGCTTATTAACCGTTCCAAGCCTTTGTGCCATAAGCGTATTTGATAATGTTATCTCGGCTCCCTCTTCAACACAGCGTTTCGCAATTTTCCATGCAAGCGACTGTTCGTTTAAAGCTCCAAAAATAATTCCCTTTTTGCCTTTTAATAAATTGTATGACATTTCGTTATGTTTTTATTTTGAGTACAAAGATAATAAAATAGAGTTTTAAAATAACATCTATTAATTTAATAAAATTGTTTTATTTGTTAAATTTACAAATTACAATTAACAAATTATTTTATGAGAATATTACTTTCTATTTTATTAAGCACATTTATTTTAATTCAAACTAATGGGCAAAATAAACAACTTACAAAAAATGATTTTAATATTATTTTTAAAGCATCACGAATAACTTATGAGGGAAAAGAATATGTACAAAAAACAATTAAGACATTAGATTCAATACATCCATTATCAAAAATTACGAATAATAATGAATATTATTTCATGTATTTATACCCTTCATATAATAAAAACAATGAAACTATTTTGGAAAACATAAAAGACACTATTAAATTACAAAACAAATATATCGAAATGCTTTGGAACGATTCAAGCTTTGTTAAAAATATTAATGATTTTTTTGCTAAAACACTTTGTCCCGAATATAAACAAGACACCATTTCAATTGACAAACTATTGAATTTTGCTGTAAAGTTCTTTTTTGTATATAAACTTGATGAAATAGGTGATTATAGGGGAAAAGTTTGTAGTGGCTTAAATGCTATTGATAAAACAGATAGTATAAGAAACCCACAAGTTGAAGCATTTTGTTTTTCTTCAATATTTTCAAATTATGAAGGAGAAAAATTTAATATGTTAAACGAATTTAAAAAAGGATTAACAGAGTTATATTCAATAAAATTAGGCACAAATAATAATGATATACTGTTAAGAGCTCAAGGTGCTCTGTTTTTTATAATGAAACAAAATGAAAACCTAAAAAAAATGCTATTATATGAATATGAAAAAAGAAAAGATTACTTGCCTTTTGTTATAAAAGGACTGGAATGAATTTGTCAGTCTTCGAGTGCCACAGACTGACTGTTTATTACCAATCAACTCATCAAAACATCTCTGTAAATACTTATTGGATTTGCTTTACTACGATTCACTTTAATTAATCCTTTTATTTGCGTAATATTTTTTTCAAAGTCTTTTTTAATTGTTTCAAACACATTATTACAATCAGTTGAAGATTCGGGCAAATTAATTTTTACTCCTTTAATATCTAGTGTAGAATTTAAAAACTGAAACAACATTAATTGCTGAATATTATTAAAACTTAATTGTTTTTGCACACTACCTTCAACAAAATACACATTATAATGATTAAATAAATTTTCGTTTCCTACTCCTCCTTTAGGGTATTTAGCTTTCCATTCTGGTATTGCATATTTAATACACTTCAATCCAATTATTAATTCTTTATATTTATTAATTTCGCTAAATCTATCTTTTATTAGTTTTAAAGTATCTTCGGCATTTAGTTTTTGCTTTGTTTTAGAACCATTTAACGATTCCGATTTTTCTTTTCTATCTTGAATATATTTACATGCTTCAACATATAATTCATCTACATCGGAAGCTTTCATTCCTATAGATTCAAAAATTACTTCGTCTAATTTTCTTTTATCAGTTTGTTTAACTTCTTCAAAAATATTTCCTGGGTCTCTATCTTTAATTGACTTATATATTTCAGATAATTCTTTGGTTTTATTTTTTAATAATATAGGATTAATAATTAACGCCTTTTCAACAACATTAACATCAACATCACTTATTGTTTGACTGCCAGTTAATTGTCGCGAAAACAAATCAATAAAAAACCTGAATAATGTACTATTTAATATTAAAAATATTATATCTGAATATTCTTTATATTCCTCCTTAACAGTAATTGCATAATTAACCTTGTCGCAATAAACTTTAGAGTTTCTGTTGTCAATTAAACGAAATTTTTCGCCGATTTTTGAAGGAAAAATAAAGTCGCCTTTTACAGCAGAAGTTGTTAAATCGTACCAAATATTTCTTCCTGCACAACTTGGTCGTTTATTTATTTCATGTTGAGAGCTTTCAGCATCATCAATATATTGAATAATTTTTTCTTTAAATTTACTTAATTTGTTCCTGCTTTCGTTACACATTAAAACACAATTCTGCATATTGTTAACTTCAACATCAAGTTTAACAGCTTCTTTTTGTGATTTAAAAACAGGTTTAATATAAAAATTTTCGATAATATAATGATGGTTGCTCATATCGCTCCAATACCAACCGCATTTGTTCCAAATTCCTTTGTGTTTTGTTTTTTCAACACCAAAAGTTAAAAGATACTCGTTATCGGACATGTTCAACGCTAGCTGAGTATGATCGGTAAGATAAAAAAATTCGTTTGCTCCAGTTTTTATGCCATACTGCACATCAACAATATCACTAACTTTAATAAAGTTACCATTACCAACGGATAATATTTTATCAAATATTTCGGGCGAACGTAAATATTTAGCACCCCAATGTCCGTTTTCGTATTTGCCATCAAAAGTAGAGTCGTTTTCGAGAGTGCTTTGTTTTATAGTTGAAACTAAAAAATCCTTGTTCTTTGTTATTTTCTTTATTTTTTCGATAGTTTCGGCAAGTTCTTTAATTTTTTCGATTCTTTCCCCATTACTACAATTCCCAATAATGCTTTCATAATCATTAAAAACTCTAACAAATCGCACAATATTATTTGTTCTTTCTTTAATGTTATCACATTTTTCAAGAATAAGAATTATCGTATTAATTGATGCAGTTTCGAAACTTCTTTTCTTTTGATTATCAATAATGGCAATAATTTTAAAATGAGTTAGCAAAAATTTCTGAAATCCGGCACCAAAAGAAACATCGAGCCACGAACTTGAAATAACGTATCCAAAACGTCCACCATTTTTCAAAAAAGCAGCGGTATGCATAAGGTAATAAACATACATATCGCTTTGCTGGTTAATTTTTTTTATGCCAAATTCTATTTCTGCTAATTTGTTCCACTTTTCTTTATCTTCAATAAGCTCTTGTCTAATATAAGGCGGATTTCCAACACAGGCATCAAACACAGGAATTTGAACATCACAAATTTTACCGTTTATATTTTTAATTGCAAAACTTTTACTGTCGTTTAAAAAATAACCATGATAAGAAGATTTAGTAGTAATATCGGAAAAATCGCTTTTAATAATAGTTGGATAATTATCGAATGCTTTGATATTTAATAATGATAAATTTAAAGTCGAAAGAAAAACAGGAAATGTTGCTATCTCAATACCCCAAAGCTTTTCTAATAATTCTTCGTGAGTAAATTCGGGATTAAAATATTTTAAAAAATAATATGCACGAACTAAAAAAGTACCTGCTCCGCAACCACTGTCTAAAATTAATTTCGTGTCTTTATTAATACAAAATGCGTTTACAACATCAACCTCAAAAGTATTGGTAAAGTGCTGTCCTCTATCATGTTGCTCTTGATTATCAATTAAAACATTATAAATAGCTCCAACAATATCGGCATTAAGTTCGTTAAAATTAAGTTTTCTTATGCTTTCAACATTAGTTTTTAAAATAGGAACATAATTTTGTTCAAATTCAAATTCGTCGAGAACATTTTTTGAAAATATTAATTCGAAATCATGCTGTAGTACTTCGTCAAACCTTGAACGCAGAGTTTGATTCAATAATTTTTTATCTTCGGGAATTTGCAATGGTTTTAATCTTAAATCGGGAACTTCTTTTTGTAAATAAGAATAAAACATTATTTTAAGATATAACAAATAGTTCGAAAGCTGGCAAATTTTATAAACATCATCAGTATTGAAGTTAAATGTTACATTAAAAATATCCTGAGTTTTTAAATAATCTTTTAACCGTATTTTAAATTTATTGTCTTTGCTTATTTTGTTATACATTGTTTCAAACATATCGGCAGATGCTTCGAGTATGTATGATGATAATTTATTAACAAAAAACTTATCAATACTATCCCATGTAATTTCTTTAAAGTCGTTAATTAAATTACTTAAATCTTTAAGAAATTTCTTTAGTTCATTGTATATTGTTTTTTCATAAGTTGTAAGAAGAACATCGTCATCTTTTTTTACGTTTGAAATTGTATATATTTTTTTCTTTCTTTCGTATATTGTTGTATTCGGTTCAAAAGTTTTAAAAACAACTAATTGACGGGGAGTTCCACAAACAAAATATTCAATTCCAGCATCAATTGCTTTATGCATTGCAGAAGTTATCAAATCTTCATCTGTAGCATCCCAACCGGTATTTTTTAATTCAAAAAGAACTCTACGATTTTTAAATGCACTTGAGTAAAGCAAACCATCGGTAAAGCGTTGCAATTTACCAATTCCGATATTTTTTTCCTGTGTAATTTTTTCAAAATAGATGTCTTTTTCTTCGGATATTATTTTTGTAACAATTTGAAATAATATACCTTGAAAAGTTCGTTCGTTGGCAGATTTTTTAAAAACCATTTTTTATGCTAAGTTAAATATTTTTATTTATTTCAATTTGTTTCTATCTATTTCTGCTTTATTTTTTTTAAGGTCTTATCAGTTGCATTTAATATAGATTTTAATTTTTTTTTACATAAATACTATTCAACTATTAAAACAACTTAAAATTGACTGGTACAGTGAATTTTACTTTTACATACTTTCCATTTAATATTCCGGGTGAAAAATCAGGAAATTCTTTTATAACCCTCACTGCTTCATTATCTAATAATGGATGAACCCCTTTAATTATTTTTATATCTTGAACTGAACCTGTTTCAGTAACAATAAAACTAACAAATACCTTACCTTGAATCCCAGCTTCCTTAGCGGAATATGGATACTTTACATTTTCACAAATAAATTTATTTAATGCAATTGCGCCCCCAGGAAATTCTGGTCTAATTTCCACTTCATAATAGCTTACTGCTGTATCAATGCTTAATGTTGTATCTATTTTAATTATTATTTCAATTAGCTCACCATTAGAAATCAACTTATATACTTTATCTTTAATATGTACAAAAAAAGTATCATTTGAATATCTTGAAATACTTGAAAACCATTTATCGGCAAGAAGTTTATCGTTTTTATCAATTACACCAGAAATATATTCGCCCTCGCCATATTTATTTATATTCTCATTTTCCATTAATACTATAGCAAAACCATTTTTAAAATCATCTGCAAATAAATATTTATAATCAATCACCAACTCACCTTTATTATTTATAAATCCATATTCCCTGGGACCACCGAAAACATTACCATTTTTAATATTACTAACATAAGCTAATCCTTCTGAAAAATTTCCTGCATCAAAAAAATTACCTTCAAAAGCAACTTTACCGGTTGTATCAATAAAATGAAATAAGGAGATATTTAAAACGGGTGCAAAACCTTCTGTAAAAGGCTTCGCATAATCGAATTGGAATTTAATAACCGTTTTCCCTTTTTTATTTACATAACCATATTTACCATTTTTTTGCTTTAAAAACAATGAATCAACCTGAGAATAAGTATCTGTTAAATTTATAAAAAATAAAAAAATAAATAACAATGTGCAATTAGATTTCATAATAATTGGCATTTACTTCACTTTCTTCAACGCCTCATCAGTTGCATCTAACATTGGTTTAATAGAGACATTGTTACCTACAGCACCTTTCATCCAAACGTTTGGAATTAAACGCCCTTGAGTATATATTCGTTGAATTTCATTTGCAAAATTTTTACCTTTTATTTGTTGCTCAATTTGAAAATCAATTAAATGTCCTACAGGATATGCCGAAAGATAAAGTGGCGCATCAATCATGTGCGAATAAATTGCAAGTATAGGTTCGTCTTTGGTTCCAAAAACCGGAGCATAATATTTATTCCACACATCTTTGGATATTGTTATAACTTGTTGCTTAAGTTGTTCAGGCGTTGCATCTGGATTTTGATATAACCATTTCCAAACCTGCATATCAACTAGCGAGACTCCCATTATTTCGTAACAAGCCCAAAAATTATCTAAAGCCATCATATCAAATTTTGCAGGGTCGGAATTTTTTATTCCTAAAAGCTCAAGGTCACGTTTCTGAAAAATAAATGCCAGAGCTTCGGTAAATGCAGTATTTGGAACTCCTTTCATTGTATAATAATCCATATCGTAAAGCGAAAGTGTTTGCTCAACAGTATGACCAAATTCATGTACTGCAATATTATAACCTTTATAATCCATCCCATCTTTTCCAACTCTTGTACGTAAATGGGCATTATCGCCACGCATTTCGCTACCCCACGCATGACCAGCACCACGCGATGCGTCAACTGAAATGCGACTTGTTATTTCGTTAGCTTTTTCGGATGTAAAATCGAGTTTCTGTAGAATTAATGGTAAATCTTGTTGAAACTTATCTTTTGTTGGGTATTTTGTTTTAACAATATTCGTTAACTCATCTTCTGATATCGTACTTCGTGCTTTAAACCCATCGTACCAAATATCAAATGGCTCTAAATTTCTTCCCAAACGGCTACTAATTAATTCTGCAACTTGTTTTACTTGTGGCGATGAGATAAACTCAGTAAATAATTTTTCTACCTCTTCTTGTGACATTTCCATTTCGCCATCAAATTTTCTTTGAATGTATGTTGGATATTGCGGACTAAAGGCATCTACAGCTTTATTTGTTTTAAAAACATTAAGCAAATGTTCATAACGTGTATTTGGCTCTGGTGTAAATTTAATTTCTTTACCATTTTCGAACATTTTGTTATTTTCGGGATTCCATTGATATTTATTGCTATTAATAACCTCCTTAGGAATATCCTGACTAATAATATGTTTCATAACATTATAAATCATTTTTTGTTTTTGTAATCCTTCGGCATCGCTATAATGCGATTTTAACTCATCGCGCAAACCCCAATGAGAAATTAATTTTAAATCTGTTGGGAACAATATGTTATTGTTATTGTCAACCAAATTTCCCATATAAATATTGTATTCGCTAATATATGTATCGGCAGCTGTTAATGTTTCGCTAATTTTCTGAATTAAACTTGCAGGCACCCTGCTCGAAAAAACATCTCCTAATCGCGCATAAGCCCATTGTTGACGATTCCAAGAATTTCCTTTTTCGTTTTTTTCTTTTAGCGAATAAGATGGAAAATTTAAAATTGTAACAAATGCGATTTTATTTGTAAAAAAATCCTCAGTTAAATGCGAACTAACACTATATCCCCCAAACATCTCATCAATAGGCAAAACTTCGCCTTTATCAAGATGTAATGGTTCCATAAGGCCAATTGTTATTCGATTAAAATTGCCATTTATTACTTCAAGCTGATGTTCAATTTTTATAAAGACAGCCTTACGCATTGAATCGTTTGCTATATAATTTTCTTTACAAAATTTTATAAACTCATCAGGGGTACCATCTTTAGCAAACCATAAAGCTGCAAATTGATTTACCCCTTTTTCGATAAGCTCTTTTTTACTATCGCCATGCATTATTATTAGCGTGTCGATAGCCTGTTTTATTGTTGTTGAAGAAATATTTGTTTTTTCAACATCATGAGAAATAGTTTTCTCATTACACCCTTGCAATGATACCATTAATGGTAGAATTAAATAAATAATTTTTTTCATATTTTTAAATTTTATAATTTACGTGATATTTGTTATATTATATTACATAACATTTATTTTATTAATTTATTTCTTACAAAATTAATTTCTGATAACACTTTATTATCGTATGTAAATGTTTCATTTAGTTTATAATTAAACTCTTTTAAACCATGTGAATAAAATAGTTTTATATACATTTCGGAGTTATTAAAAATTTCGATATTATCGATATTTACAAATAATTTTGCTTCTAAAATATTACAAATTTCATTTTGAAAAATAGGCTGTCGATTTGGAACAGAAAATACCGAAAATGAACCTTCAATTCTATTAAAATAATTTTGCATTGATAAAAAAAGCGAGTCATGAAATTCAGACGGAATCCAAAATTCAAATTTAAAATATTTCTCTATAGCACTACCTGCATTACGTACAAGGAATTTAGGATAGAAATTAAGATTTATAATTTTACCGTTTTCTAATGTTGGGACACCTTGTGTATTTATTACGCCAACAAATTCGATGTTTGAAACAGAAGCAACATTGTACATTTCTCTTACATGTTGTTCTAACATTAATTCAATTTTATTTCCAATTCTAAAATAATATCTATTATCAGAGGCCATGTGTGGGCGATTTACACTATTAGGTATACGTAATATAATGACTCCTTTTTTTGAATTATTTTCGATTGGAATCTCAACAATTTCAGTATTTTCTAATTTAGGTGAAATTTCAGTTTCAATAAAATTTCTCAACCAAAACGTTGTAACATTTGTTAAATTTAAAAAATCGAAATCAACAGCCCTATTCCGTAGTTTTTTTACTCCAAAAATAATTGTTCCGCCGCCTGTATTTGCAAATGCTGATATATACTTAGATAACCATTGTTCTTTCTTTTCTATACCAGGCATTAATATTTTTGAATCACAAAAATCGAGATTATTTCCACTTTTAACTTTGTTAAAAATAAGATTTTTTATATCTTCAAAAACATATAAATTAATATCTACTTTCATTTATTTAAATTTTCAATTTCATAAACAAATACTTCATTTTGGCTTGATAAAATAACTTTATTTTTATACATTGAACTTGAAGTAAATTTAATGTTTTGAGGTAAACTTAATGAATCTATCTCTTTTAAATTTGAATAAGAAAATACTTTATTGTCATTAAAATAGATTAATTTATTTGCTATTACTTGAAAATTTTTTATTTGAAAAATTGGAACTGTTTTTTTATAAGTTCCAAACTTATCAAATACTAATATTCCTGTATTAGGTGCTGATACAAATAATTCGTCATTTTGTTCTAACATATTAACTGGAAAATCGTTGCTTTGTAAAAACGATTGAATATTAGTGCCTTTTCGATCAGTAACTAAATTAGAGTTTATGTGTACTAATTGCATTTGTTGTGAATCAAAAATCCAGAAACCACCTAAATTTGAATTACAACATGCACTAACTTGGCTATATCCTAAATTATCGAGTTCAATAGCAGAGCTTATTTCGGAAAGTTTATTTGATAAAAAGACGATTTTATTAAAGTCTTTATAAAAAACCAATATTCTCATAGGGTCAATAACATCAACAGAATTAATGTTACCTAATAATGAATTTGAATAAGAAAAGCTTTTCTTCCCATCTAAATTATAAATTGAAACGGTTGTACCATTAACAATATATATATTACCCAACGCATCAGTTTTAATAAATTCTGATTTAACTGCAAATTGTTTTAACAAAATAATATTAAACGAATTACATAATAACAAAATAAACATTAAAATTGTTTTCATTTTAAAAAATATCATTAAATAGCTAAAATTTCTTCAATATATTCGCGATGATTAGCTAATCGAGGAATTTTATGCTGTCCACCCAATTTTCCTTTATCTTTAAGCCATTTGTAAAAAGTTCCTTCTTTTAAAATAGTAAATTTAGGAAAATCAAGCGATAAATTTTTATATCTTTTTGCTTCATAATCAGAATTAAGACTTTTAAGTGCGGTATCTAAAATTTCCATGAAATAATCGATATTTGAAGGAGGGACTGAAAATTCTAATAACCATTGATGTGCCCCTTTTGTGTTTTCTGTCATATAAACGGGACCAGCAGTATATTCAATAATATTAGCATTAGTTTTTTCACAAGCAATTTTAACGGCTTTTTCGGCATTTTCAATTATAAGCTCCTCACCAAAAGCATTAATAAAATGCTTTGTTCTGCCTGTAATTACAATTTTATGTGGATAAAGCGAAGTAAACTTTATAGTATCACCAATAACATACCTCCACAATCCAGCATTTGTTGAAATAACCATTGCGTAATTTTTACAAATTTCAACTTCGCCAACATTTAATATTTTAGGATTTTCTTTTCCAAAATCTTCAATAGGAATAAATTCGTAATATATGCCATAATCGAGCATTAGCAACATATCATTTTTACTCAAATCATCTTGTATTGCAAAAAATCCTTCAGATGCATTATATGTTTCTAAATAATTTATTTTATCTGATGAAAATATTTTTTTAAACTGTTCGCGATAAGGCGTAAAACTTACACCACCATGAACAAAAAGCTCTAAATTTGGCCACACTTCACTTATACTTGATTTTCCAGTAATTTCGATAATTCTTTTCATAAGTACCAATAGCCATGATGGAACACCAGCAATGCTTGTAACATTTTCCTGAATTGTAGCATTTGCCATTTTCTCAATTTTACTTTCCCACTCATCCATTAATGCAATTTCGAGATTTGGCGTTCTCAAAAACTCAGCCCAAAAAGGCAAATTTTGAATTAGAACAGCTGATAAATCGCCATAGTACGAATCATTATTATAATCGTTTACTTGATGACTACCACCTAAAGCAAGAGTTTTTCCTTTAAACAATTGATATTCTGGCTTAAGCGACGAATAAATTGAAATAATGTCTTTTCCTCCCTTAAAATGGCAATCCTCTAACGATTCGCGACTTACAGGTATAAATTTGCTTTTATCATTAGTAGTTCCCGACGATTTTGCAAACCATTTAATTTCTGAAGGCCATAAAATATTTTGCTCACAGTTTCGCAAACGATTAATATAAGGAGTTAGGGAATTATAATCGTTAATTGGCACTCTATTTTTAAAATCGGAAGCCGACTCAACATTAAAATAATCGTACATTTTCCCCCATTCGGTTTCGCGTGATTTTTTTAATAATTTATATAAAGTTTCTAACTGAACATCAACAGGATATTTTCGAAAAAGCTCTATTTGCGACATTCGCTTAATATTCAGCCAGTTAATAATGGGAGTTAAAATTGCCATGAACAAATTTAAAAATTTTTTATCGACAAATTATTAAATATTATTTTTTGTTCTTAATTTCATAAAATTTTATTTATAATATGAATTTTATTGACATAATAATTCTTATTCCAATGCTTTGGTTTGGATTTAAGGGATTTAAAAAAGGTTTTATTATAGAAGTTGCTTCTATAGCAGCATTATTATTAGGGATATGGGGTGGCATACATTTCTCGAATTTTGTTGCAGAATATATTTCGAGTTGGTTTAGCTTAAAATCTGATTACATTCCACTTGTTTCTTTTTCTGTAACCTTTCTGCTTTTTGTTATTTTAGTTTTTTTAGTTGCTAAAATTGTCGAAAAATTAATAAAATCGGTTGGTTTAGGATTACCTAACAGAATAGCTGGTGCCATTTTAGGTTCTGCAAAAATTATTATTATTATAAGCGTAATACTTTTATTAATAAACAAATTCGACCAAAATGGAACTTTTATCAAAAACGAAACAAAAGACAATTCATTACTTTACAAGCCTATTACAAATATTGTTTTAAAAATTTATCCTTCTGTAACAAGTTCACTTGATAAAATTATTGATAATAACAAAGAAAGTGAAAACAAAAAAAACCCCCTATCAAATAATATGACAAGGGGTTAACCAAAACCAACAGAACAAAAATTCAATTATTTATTAGATAATAATTGTTTTACTTTTTCGGAAAGAATTTTACCATCAACGGCTCCTGCAAATTGTTTTGTAGCAACAGCCATAACTTTGCCCATTTCGGCAGGAGATTTTGCACCAACTTTAATAATAATTTCAGTTAATATTTTTGTTATTTCTTCATTTGAAGGAGGTTTAGGCAAATATTTCTCAATTATTTTAGCTTCAAAATTTTCTTTATCGGCAAGTTCTTGCCTATTGTTATCGGTATATATTTTTGCCGATTCTACTCTTTGTTTATAAAGTTTTTGAATAATTGAAAGTTCTTTTTCTAAACTTAATTCAGAATTTGCCCCCTCTGTTTTTGCTAAAAGCATTGCAGCTTTAATGCTCCTTAACGCTTCTAGTTTACCACTTTCGCGAGCTAACATTGCATTTTTAATGTCGTTGCTTATTATTTCAAATAGTCCCATAATTTTATTTTTAATCAACGTTATCGTTCAAATACGAATTATTTTCTCTTAACTGAGTTCCGTTTTCTGTCTTATTAATAGTATAATTTGATGTGTCATTTGTTGCAGAAAAGTTTTTATCTTCAACAACAATATTCTGCCTTAAATAAGAAGGAATATTAGAAAGCTTATCTATTTCTTCATTATTGTTTAAATCAGTTAGTATAATTTGTTTTTGGCTATTTGAAAGGGAATTTTGTGGTTTAGTTTCAACTTTATTTTCTAATAAAGAATTATCTGCATTCTGAATATTGTTATTTTCAAATAAATCTATTGGCTTTTGTGGAATAACAGTAGCTTTGGTATTATTATTTTCTTTTATTTGTTCAACAATTTTAGTTTTTTCCTCCTTTACATGTTTCTTGTCATTAATTGTTGCAACATTTAACTCAGGGATAAAAGAAGTGCCAAAACCAGTTGCAATAACGGTTACACTAATTTTATTTCCAAGCGATGGATTAGTACAACTTCCAAAAATCATGTCGGCTTTTGATCCTGCAGCATCCTGAATAAAATCACTTATCTGTCCTATTTCGTCCATGGTAGCTTCGTTTTCGCCAGAGGTTATATTAAGCAAAATGTTTTTTGCACCATAAATCTCATTATTATTTAAAAGTGGCGATGCAAGTGCTTTTTTAATTGCTTCAATTGCTCTATTTTCGCCCTCGGCTTCACCAATACCCATAATAGCAACACCACTATTACTCATTACAGTTTTAACATCAGCAAAATCGACATTTATATGACCAGAAACTGTAATAATTTCGGCAATACCTTTTGCTCCTATAGTTAAAACATCATCGGCTTTAGAAAAGCCCTCCGATGCAGGAAGATCGCCATAAATTTCGCGTAATTTTTCGTTATTAATAACTAACAGGGAATCTACATTTTCTTTTAACTCTCTTAATCCTTCAATGGCTTGATTAAAGCGGCGTCCACCTTCGAAGCGAAAAGGAATTGTAACAATAGCTACAGTTAAAATACCTAACTCACTTGCAGCTTTTGCAATAATAGGTGCAGCACCAGTTCCTGTGCCACCGCCCATACCAGCAGTAATAAACAACATTCTAGTGTTATCGGCCAACAAATTATTAATTTCGCTTAAACTTTCTATTGCAGCTTGTTTTCCTTGCTCTGGATGGCTACCTGCACCAAGACCTTCAGTTAAAGTTTGTCCAAGTTGAATTTTTATAGGAACTGGGCTTTTAGCAAGTGCCTGAACATCAGTATTGCAAACAACGAAATCAACATCTGTAATACCTTGTTTAAACATGTGATTAACAGCATTGCTGCCACCACCACCTACCCCCATAACCTTTATTATTGAAGGTCTTTCGGTAGGAAATCCAAATTTTAATAAATCATCTTCGTTCATAATTCTGTGGTTTTATGGTTTATATTTATTCATTTATTTTTGTATCGCTATCATCAAAAAGTGTTGAAAGTATATTCAAAAACTTATTAGGCTTTACTTCCTTTGTAGGTTTTTTAGCTTTAACTTGTTTTGGTTTCTCAATAAAATCATCAGCAAAACCAAAATCATCAGGTTTTGTTATAGCTTTAACTGTTTTTTCTTCTTTAAATTCTTCTAAAACCTCGTTTTCAAATTCAATATTTTTACTAACATTTTCGTTACCGATAATAATTAATCCTACACCTGTTGAAAAAATTGGAGAATTTACATTTTCTTGAATATCAGAATTAATATAAAGTGTAGGATTACCAATACGAATTTCGTAACCTGTTTTAAAAGAAATTAATTGAGGTAAACTTTTTAATAACGACCCGCCACCTGTTAAAACAAAGCCAGCACCAAGTTTGTCGGCAAATCCAGAATTTTTAATTTGAAATCCCACAATACCAATAATTTCTTCCATTCGAGCTTGAATAATTCTAGCTAAATCTCTTTTGCTAATTTCTTTTGCAGCCCGGCCACTAACACCAGGAACACTAACTATTTCGTCGGTAGAAATTGTTTCGGCGAGTGCGGCACCATGTTTAACTTTAAGCTCTTCTGCATCCTTTTCTAATAAATTATAAGCTTGTTTAATGTCACTTGTTAAAACATTACCCCCAAATGGCACAACAGCAGTATGACAAATAGATCCCTCGTAATAAATTGCCAAATCAGATGTTCCACCACCAATATCTATCATGGCAACACCAGCTTCCATTTCATCTTCGGTTAATGCCGATTTTGCTGAAGCTAATGGCTCTAATACCAATGAAATTAAATTTAATCCAGCTCTTTCAACACAGCGTTTTAAATTTTTAATATTCATTGATTTTCCAATAACAATATGAAAAGTACCTTCAAGTCTATTTCCACAAATGCCCGTTGGCTTTACACCACTTTCATTATCAACCGAAAAACTTTGAGGTAGTACATGAATAATTTCCTCTCCAGGATCAAGTGCAATTCTTTTTTGATCTTCAACAAGCAAATCAACTTCATCTTGAGTTATTTCCTTTTCATAATTAGGTCGATTTAAATACCCAG
>JAVHRJ010000344.1:0-3115 GCA_036171595.1 Bacteroidales bacterium | reverse complement strand
TGGCTTGTAAATCTGCAATGTTTTGCGGAATTGGATTCGCTTGTATTGTCGTAAAATCAATCATTTCTTATTATTTTAACTTGTTCGTCTTTAACAGTAAAAAAAATGTAATTGTATATGGCGTATTGATTATTTCCTGCGTATTCTTTAACGTGAGTATGTACTCCAAAATAAAAGCCTTTTCCTACTAAAAATTGTTTGTGAAATATTGCTTCTTTTTTTCCTTTCATAATTTCATTCAATATTCTAATATTATTATGAAGTGGCTTGTTGATGTAGGCAATACTATGCCTAAATTCGTTTGCTTTATCATTATAATATTTAATTCTATTATATGGTACAGCAAATTTTTGATTTATTCTTAAAGGTATAAACTCCTCTTTTGTCAGTAAATCTTGTCTTTTCATAGTTTTTTTCAATAAAAATAGCAAGCAATTTCAAATTACAAATACATTTATTCGTTTTAGTTGCATAATGAGGTATATTGAGGTGTTTTAGTGTGTTTGAAAGGGTATTAATTTGCATTGATAAATTGCAATTTTGTGATTTGTTTCTTTTTTATTGGAAATTTCCTTGATTTTCCGTAGGAACGTTGTTTATGCTCACCAAATAAATCTTTATCAATTATATATTTTAATATCCCTTTTATTGTTTTTACAAATTGTACTTCGTAATGGTTATGTTTCTTTTTGCAAAACAATTCGTAGAATATTTCTTCTCTAATCCTTGAAGTCGCAATAATAATATGAAAGTGTTTATGAAATATTTCATCACCTACATCTCTTATCCAAACATAACCGAGCCTATCAACACCTGCTCTTTTAAGTTTACGATTAATTGTATTTACAAATTTTGTTATTGTTGAATAATTCTCTTGGTTTACTACAGCCGAAAGCAATGAAACTTTTTTATTTGTGAAATGCTTGGAGTATATTTTAAAAAATAATTTTAGGTTCTTGTCACGCTTGTATATTTTACTTTCCAAATCAGTAACTTTTCTCAACTCACCCGTTTCGTTATTCACAAAAGTTTTTTGATATTTTGCTGTTAATGGTATTTGTCCCATATTATCGCTTTTATCAGACCTTCCCGAAAGATAACTTAAATTAAATAATTTCCAATTGTTCATTTTTGTATGTTTTTTTCTAATAATGTTATAATTGAATTTAGAGAATAAAACTTCCTGCGTCCTATTTTAGACACCTTAATTTCATTTGTTTGTTCAAGGCTTCTCAACTGATTATCGCAGTAGTCAAAGTACCTCATAACAGCCTTTTTGGGCAACCAATCACCTAATGCTAACCCATTTCTCTCAATCACTTTTAATGATTGCTTAATAAGTATTATTTCATTCATTAGATTATAATACTCTTTCATTATTTTTTAGAATTAAATTTCCTTTAGTGATGTTTCTATTTCAGTACGCTTATGAGTTATACTTTTTCATTTTTATTTTCTGTGATTTTTTTAATTTCACTTTCAGCGTAATACTGTCTTTTTCCAATTTTTTTACTATGAATTAGTCCTAATTTGTTCCATCGCCAAAGGGTTGCCGAGCATATATGGAACTTTTCTATTACTTCTTCTCTCGTAAAAACTTTTTCATTATGTTTTTCGAGGATAGAATTAGCTGTTAGGGTTGCTATACTTTGCCCAAAGGTTAATAAATCACTTGCATTAACTGTTATATTAATGTTCGGGTTTTCTTTAAATAAATTTTCTATATTCATTTGTATTTACATTTAAAAAATTAGACTTTAGATTCAATTTCTGCAGAAATCTTGGGTCAAAGTTAAATACAAATAAAACCGCATAGCACACATTAATTCAGATTATTACCGACTGTTTATGATTGTCGGTAATAGTCGGTAAAAATGCAATTATTTGATAATTAGAGAAATAGTTATAATGTGATTAGTCGGTAATCTTATTTATTAGGATGAATAATTTTATCAAAACCAATTTTACAATTATCCTTTTTATTAGATTTGTTTATTTTCATTTTATTTTTTAGTTCATCTTCAAAAAAAATTGGAATTTTTCTTTCAGCTTCAGCATTTATTTTGCCTAACATTTGTACTAAAAATTCCCTCAATGCCATTTGATTGCCATGTCCCTTTTTTTTTCCTTTTTCAGATTTAATAAGCCAAATAATAGGTTTTATTTTCTTAACAATCTCTTTGCTGAATATTGCTTTAAAGTCTTCCAAATCTGAAACAATAAAATTACTTGCAGTCATTTGGGTGTGTATCTCATCAATGTTTTTAAGTTTACAGTCAAACCCTTTTATTAAATTAATTTTAATTTGTGTATTTAAGTTGTTTATTTCTTTGTCTAAATCAAATTCCAAATAATCCTTAATTCTGTTATAAACTATTACTAAAAAACATTCCCAAAATCTACTTGTTTCAGGTCTGCAATTATAAGTATATTGATGCTTATCTTTATCAGGACAAATAAAAAGCAAGTCATGAGCATTTTCAAATTTATTAATCAAACCAAATTCTGCAACCGCAATAAATTCTTTGAAAAAATAATCGTTAGATTTGTCAAATTGACGTTTTTGGTCATTTTCAAAGTCTTTTATTTTACCAATAATTCCATAGTCTGGTAATTCAACAGTATAGTGGTTCTGACCAACAAACTTAGATTTTCCATCAAAATCAATAGAAATTTCTTCTAATAGTTTAATCTCATTTTCAATAAATCTTATTTTGTTTGTTGAAGTTTGCTTTCTATCTATGTGCACAGATTTTCTCATGTGGTATAACATGTTATATTCCACTAATAATAGTTGTTTTAAATACAATAATAGATTATTACCATCAATTATTTTATCAATCTTATTTTCAGCCTCTTTATCAAATAAAGGTTCGTATGGTATCACATCCACCAAATGCCTCTTAATGTTTCCATTAGCCTGCCTTATTCCAAAATTAACTTTTATACCCTCATCTGCATTATTTGAAATTGAAAGTGATTTCATAAATATTATAATTTATTGTTTTCTTACAATTGTTCTTATTAAACTTAAATTATTTCGCAACCTTTAAAAAGTCGCCATTCTTTTGCCATACATCTAACATTATTTTAGCGTGTTCATCTTGATTAACTT
>JAVHRJ010000343.1:0-3123 GCA_036171595.1 Bacteroidales bacterium | reverse complement strand
TTCGAACCCATAACCACACGGTTCCGAACCGTGCATTCTACCAGTTGAACTAGTCTCTGTAGTTGTATTATACTGAATATATGAATAAAGAATTTAATCAAAATACTAGAACATTAATTATTAGCTTTGTTTTTGCGTTGATGGTGATGATTCCCTTAAGATTTGTTGAAGTAGCAGATAGTAATCAGTCGTTGGTGCTGGGTGATTCAATTACTTATTCTGAACCTAGAATTGAGGCTCCATTTGACGTACTGGATAATAATTATGATTGTTTATCAAATGATTATGTTGATAAGGCAGTATTTTATTTGTGGAAAGAAAAGAAGCTTGATTTTGAAAAACAAATTGTAAATTTTGAATTAAGACGCTGTAAATAACTTTATCTAATGGTTAGGGTATAAATATTTTCTTGTGTATCTGGTTTTATTTTAGTTGAAATAATTATTTTTTCTCCATTAAATTGCGAAATTAAATTTTTTACTATATTATCGCTGGTAAAAATAGTGTTATGGTTACTACCATCATAATCAATACTTTTGATTTGATTTAAGTTACTGTAAATTAGACTGTGAGTTTTGGAAAGCCAAAAAGGAGTATTAATATCATTCATTTTACCTATATTATAGTTAATATTTTTTTCAATATCATAAACAAAATATTGGTTATTTAATAAATATAGAATTTTTGTTTCATCATATGAATATGAAACTGAGGCTGGGTTGGTGGCAATTGTTGCCATAAATACTTTTGGTAGGTTATTAATAATAGATGGAGTGGGTAAATTGTTTGTAGTAGTCTGAATAGGTGAAATTTTTGGATCAAATTGATTTAAATCTACTATAAATTCATTATGTTTGAGAAGTGATTTTATTATTAACTGTTTGTTGTTGGATGAAAAAGAAAAATAAATTGTATTGTCATTTGGAGAAAATGGATTTTGAATTAAAAATCTGGTTTGATATTTGTTGAGAACCATGGACATATAATTTGTTTCAATTAGATATATACCTAATTTTTGACTTGATGAAGAAATTGGGGCAGCATAGGCTATTTGTGACATATCAATATTAGCAGTTGGGTTGATGACACCAAAATTTGTCATTGGGGTTAAAATTGGTTGTGATTTGAATAATGTAGCTTCGGCCAAACTGACCTCTTCTTTTTTAATATTTATTTTTTTGTTCCAAGGAAGATACCCATCTTTGATAATTTTTAATTGATAGTCATTTGGAACTAAGTTGAGACTACCGTCAGTAGTTGTCGATAATTTTTCATTAATAATTACACTGGCCCCTTTGGGAGTTGAGGTGACTGAGAGGATACCAGTGGCTATCATTTTGAGTCCATTGTTGTATTCTGGGATATAACCTCGTGCAAAAATACTGATCAAAAAAGTTAGAGATATAATGGTTACAATAACCAATATCATAATTAAAGCACTTTTTTGATTGGAATTATTTATCATGATGTTATATTATAGCGGTTTTGACTGGTAGAATAAAATATGTTTAATTTAAAGATGTTGGCAATAGATATTGGAACATCACATATCACAATATTGCGTGATGGAGAGATTGTATTGAGAGAACCATCAATAGTGGCGGTTAATGCTGAAAGTAAAAAAATGGTGGCATTGGGGGGAGATGCAAAAAAAATGTTGGGTAGGTCTCCTGAATATATTGAAATATTAGAACCAATAAAATCGGGGGTGATAGTTGATTATGAAGGAGCAAAGCTGATGTTAAAAAAATATTTACAAATTGTGATGGGTAATAACTGGTTTATTGGGCCAGAAGTGGTGACGGCCGTGGCAGCAGGAAATACTCAGGTAGAACAAAGAGCAGTGGTTGATGTTCTTTTAGAAGCTGGTGCTCGAAAGGTATTTTTAATCGATTTACCCTTGGTGGCTGCAATTGGAGCTAAAGTTCCTATTTCGGATGTTTATGGAAATATAATTGTGAGTTTTGGGGCTGGCTTAATTGAAGTGGCAGTTATTGCTTCAGGGGGGATAGTAAAAGTAAAACAAATTGCAAAAGGAGGTTCATCGATAAATGAATTAATTGGTGAATATATTATTTCTCAGTATTCGTTGATAGTGGGAAAACAAATATTAGAAGATGTTAAAATAAATTTGTCATCGGCAGTAAAACTTAAAAAAGAAGAAACTATGGAAATTGGTGGTCGAGATTTATTAAATGGATTACCTAAGAGGGTTACTATTTCTTCAACAGAGATATTTGAGTTAATAATTAAGGATATGGAAAAGGTGGTTGTTTTAATAAAGTCGATTTTGGAAATTACTCCACCTGAGTTAATTTCAGATATTATTGATAGGGGAATAATTTTGACTGGAGCTTATGCAAAAATGAGGAGTATTGATTTATGGTTGTCACGGGAGATTGGGGTGCCTGTTCATATTGCTTCTGACCCTGAAGATTGTGTGATTAAGGGGATAGGAATGGTAATTGATAATTGGGATTTGTACCGGCAATCGTTGAGATGATATATTGTGCAAATTATACTTATAATTTGCAAAAATCTACAATTTCCAAATCTACAATTTCCAAAAAATTAGACAATATAACACGAGACATATAATTTCCAAATAACAAATCTACAATTTTCAAATATATTGTATATTTACATAAAATGGCTGAGTATAAATGTTGTTCAATTATATAATATATTGAGTATTTTTAATTGTAAATGCATATCTTATATAAATAAGATGAAATTGAGAATGATGTAGTTGTTTTATACATCTTTTAATATTATTATATATAGTGTGTTCTTTAGTGTTAAATTATCCATAAAATTAAATATTTAAGAAAAACATTGAAGTTTTTTATAAAAATTATTTTTTATAATTATTTGTTAAAATTGTGAATAAATATTGTCAAAAATTTATTATATTTTTGACAAAAACCTATTTTGTTAAAAATGTAATCGGTAGTTATTTAAGAAGGTAGTTGTTTGATACCTGCCTGCCGGCAGGCAGGTATTTTTTTTGATAGAATAAGGGTAAGAAAATGAATAATAAAACCAAGAGTGATAGTAAAGATAGTGGAAATATACGTAATATATTTGGTTTTAGTCTTTTTGGCAGTAATAGGCGTGTTCTGC
>JAVHRJ010000342.1:0-3137 GCA_036171595.1 Bacteroidales bacterium | reverse complement strand
AGGAAAACCAAACACCGCCTCCTCCACCAACGGATGGGACGACACCACCGGCGCAGTAAGTTATTTGATTCTACAACCTCCGCGATATATTGTAATGTATTGCGGAGGTTAGGATTATCTCAATGAAAAAAGAGGAAAATCACCACAAAAAAATGTTACATAACCATTATAATTGTATCACCAATAAATAAAAGCGTAATAACTTGTTTTAGTGATTAAAAATTATTAAAAGAAACCGTAACTTTGCGTAAACTTATTTAAATAAAATTAGAAAAATATAAATGCGATATTACGGAGCAAAAACGAAGTTATTGGATTTCATTGAACAAGCCGTTAAGAATACAGGCGTTAATGGAACATCAAACTTTGTTGACTTATTTGCAGGGACTACTGCTGTTGGTAGACACTTTAAAAAACTTGGATATACAGTTATTTCAAATGATACCTTAGAATTTTCTTATGCTATTGCTAAGACCTATATTGAAACCAACAAAGAACCAACATTTAAGAAACTTAAATCATATCTTAAACTCAAAGATGATAATAAAATTCTTTTTGAATACTTAAATAAAATAAAAGAAAGCAAAAAAGGTTTTATTTTTGAAAACTATTCACCTAATGGGGGCAGAAAATATTTCACAGATGAAAATGCTTTGAAGATTGATACTTACAGATATTTATTTCAAGAATGGAAGAACATAGGAAAAATTACTGAACTTGAGTACTACTATTTGATTACTGCCTTGCTTAACGGTGTTAATTTAGTTAGTAATGTCTCGGGAACTTATGCGGCATATTTAAAAACTTGGGACAAAAGAGCACTCAACACACTTAAACTTGAGCAAATTGAAATAATTCCAAGCGAGAATAAAAATAAAGCATTTAAGAGAGATGCAAATGAATTAATCAAGGAAATCCACTCAGATATTTTATACCTTGATCCACCTTATAACAACAGACAATATGCTTCAAACTATTTTATTTTAGAATTAATTGCCGAAGGCTGGTTTGATAAGAAACCAACTATTTATGGCGCAACAGGTATGCGAGAATATGATCATCAAAAATCAAAATATTGTTCCAAATCAAGTGCGTTAAATACCCTGGAAGATTTGATATTAAATTCTTTAAAAGCACAATATATTATCCTTAGTTACAATAATGAAGGAGTGATTCCACAACCAGAAATTCAAAAAATCCTATCAAATGTGGGAACGGTTGAAACATTAACTGAAAATCACAAAAGATACAAAAGCATTAATCAAACTGTTAATGATCCTCAGCTGACATTAGAATTCCTTTATGTTGTGCAGCCGAAAAAAATTATTAATAAAGCCAATAATCTCACGGGTAAAGATTGGCTTCAAAACTCATTTAGTATCTGGCGTGACTTAGGGAAAAATGAAGAAGAAAGGAAATTAAAACATCCAGCAATCTTCACAATAAAATTGGTTTCAAAACTAATTGACACTTTTTGTAAACCAACTGGAGGTCTAATTTTAGATTGCTTTGCTGGTTCGGGGACAACTTTGATTGCTGGTTTAAAAAAAGGAAAAGATGTTATAGGTATTGACCTCAGTAATGAATTTAAAAACGAATTTATTAAAAGAGCAACAGAATATTATAACATTACGCCCTATGACTTACAAAATAAATATATAATTACTGACTCGAGACATATTTCGAAAGAGATAGAAATAGAAACTGTAGATTTATGTATCACCTCCCCACCTTACTGGAATATTCTTAACCGGCAAAGAACAGCTGATCTTAAAGAAAATAAAAACTACTCAGATAAATCCGAGGATTTAGGAAATATTGAAAATTATGATACATTTATTGCCTCTCTTAAATCAGTAATTGAAGAAGTTTTTAAGGTAGTAAAACCAAAAGGTTATTTTATTATTAATGTTATGGATTTGAGAAAGAAGGATAAGTTTTTTCCGTTACATATAGATACCGCAAGAATTGCTCAAGAAGCAGGTTTTACTTTTGAGGACATAATTATTTGGGATAGACAACATGAGTATAATAATATGAGACCCTTGGGTTATCCTTTTAAATTTATTGTAAATAAAGTTCACGAATATCTCTTGATTTTTAGGAAACATGTATAATGATCTCCATGCAATTTAAGAAAGAAGTACTCCATCTTGAATAAGAATAAAATCTCTAACTTTATAACACCGGACATTTGCTATTTGCTAGGACTTATTACCGGTCATGGTGAAATTCAATATAACAATGATGTAAAAAGAATCGTCATTGACTTTGAGTATAAAACTTTAGAGTCAAAAGCCATCACGAAAGTTTTTAATCAACGCTTACACATCCAAACAAGCTTAGACCCTGTTGTTTACCGTTTACAGCAAATGGGAATTAATGTTGAGAAAAATTCTGGTAAAAAAATTTCTCTTGTACTCACTTGGATCAAGGAAGATATATCTTGGTTATTTATCAAGTATCTTATAAACGGAACAAAATTTAGTTATCACGACTTTTTAATTCCCGAACCAATTTTTGATACCACAGATTCAAATAAAAAAGAATTTCTGAGAGGACTATCTGATGTTACAGGTTTTGTGAGAAAGTCCAATGTTGACCAAAGTGGAAGACACAGAGTTTATATTGAAATCTCAAACAAGAATTGGTTTTTACCACCACAAATTTGCGAACTTACTCAATCACTTAATGTCGCTATTCAATACATCGGCTACGGACATCCAAACATTCGCGGTGGAAAAGGAACAAGTTGGGCAAAAGAACATCAGATAAAAATTTATGCGGAAGATTTTGAGAATATTGGCTTTTATATAACTCACAAAAATGAAGCACTTGCAGAACTTGTAGAATACAACAAAGTAAACTTTGGTAGAATGCAAGCAATTTGTAATGGAACAATTAATAAACCAAAGATCAAAGTTTCCCATCCAAGCGAAACACACGAAAAATTACCAGTAGAAATAAACGGGCAGCATTTTAATAGCTACAAAGAAATTTGTAGATGCTTAGGATGTTATAAACAAAGAGATTAGTTATCATGTACCAGAACGAAGTTGAAATGTATCCAGATATTATAAATTGGTTAAAAAAAGATCTCGAACAACGATTTAGTAAAAAGGCAACAACAATAAATG
>JAVHRJ010000341.1:0-15304 GCA_036171595.1 Bacteroidales bacterium | reverse complement strand
ACAGTTAAAAACGAACCGATTAAAAAAAACTCAACATCTTACTTTGCTGTAAAAAAGCAAATTAACTCACAAACAGTTTCCAATAAACAAAATATTGATATTTATTCCGACGAATACCGCAACTTAAATGGTATTCCTGCCGATTTTCCACATTACATTGATAACGGAAACCCAAAACTTGATAAGGTTAATTATCATAATGCCAAACAAGAATGGATTAAAAACAATCCTGAACGTTTCGAAAAAATTAAACATTTAGCCTTATAACAATATACTATGAAAAGAACAGCTTTTTTATGGATAATTTCCATAATTCTTATTGCAAATACTAATATTTTTAGTCAAACATTTACCTATTCTGGGCCTGCTGTTAGCATACCTGATAATGATGCCATTAATGGTGGGTGGGCAGAAATTAACGCTTCAGGAATGAATCCTGTTAGTGAAGTTGATTATGTTACAATAAATTTAACCCACACTTGGGATAGTGATTTGGAAATTGTTTTAGAATTTTATGACAATAGCTGGATATTATCAAATGGAAATGGTGGAAGTGGCGCTAATTATACTAATACAATTTTTCGTACTGGTGCTTATCCGAGTATTACAACTGGCGTAGCACCATTTACCGGAACATATTTACCCCAAATTGCCTTACCAAAATTTATCGACAATTTTAACCCTAATGGTAAATGGACATTACATGTATATGATTTAGCAACCGGTGATATTGGAACCATTAACAGTTGGAGCATAACATTTAAAGCACCAACTTGTGCAACTGTTGGTTTTGGAACTTTACCTGCAACTATGAATTGCAGTGATGCTGCCGTAAATTTATATGCTAGTGACTTAATTACAGCTGGAGGTGCTGATTTTCCAACTATGTTTTTAGAATTTAATGTTGATGCTACCCTTGACCCAACTACGGCCGACAATACTTTTACTCTTTACGAAGATGGGATAGCAATTTATAGTGATGTGCTAATTACAGATCGCTTAACTTTATATTTTACTGGACCTTACCCAAGTCCTACTTCAGTTTATTATGTAAATGTTTGTAATACAAATTATACAACAACCTGGCTTATTTACGATGGTAACGGGCAAACTTTAACAAGTGGTTCCACAACAAATGCATGTAATAATTCTGCAACATGGAGTCCACATGGTTTAAGCAGCTGGACATGTACCCCAACAAATGGTATAACTGCCACAGGCGATTGGGGTGCGGCTATATTTGACCCCTCTGTTGTTGGTGCAGGAACATATACTATTACTTATAATTGGAATAATCAAGGTTCGGGTGGTAATGCTTGTTCCGGTTCTGGACAACATGTAGTAACTGTTGCAAACCCATGGACTGCAACATGGAATAGTCCGGGTACAGTTTGTGCATCTGGTGGTTCATTAAACCTTAATACTTATTTAACAGGAAGTGCTGGTGGCAATTGGTCTGGAACTGGTGTCAGCGGAAATACCTTTAATCCATTAGGTCTTTCTGGTCCAATAAATATTACTTATACCGTTGGAAACAGTTCTGCATGTAGCGCTACAGTTTCTCATACTATTACTGTATCAACAAATCCAATTGCAACTGCTGTAAGTAATGGTCCGGTTTGCGTTGGTAGTACATTAACTTTAACTGGTGGACCTAGTAGTATGACAAGCTATTCGTGGTCAGGACCAAATGGCTTTACATCATCATCACAAAACCCAACTGTTTCTGGGAGTGCAACTACTGCTATGTCAGGAACTTATACAATAACTGTAACAAATAGTAGTGGATGTACAAATACTACTACAACTTCAGTTTCAGTAAATACTTTACCAGTGCCTTCGGCATCAAATAACAGCCCAATTTGCGAAGGAAATTCTTTAACCATTTCTGGTTTACCAAATAGCATGACAAATTACTCATGGTCTGGTCCAAATGGTTTTACATCAACATCACAAAACCCAACAGTTTCAGGTAGTGCAACTACTACTATGTCAGGAATATATACACTTACGATTACTGATGGCAATGGATGTACAAACACATCTACAACTTCGGTAACTGTAAATGCTTCACCTGTAGCAGTTGCTACAAGCAATGGTCCAGTTTGTGAAGGAACAATATTAAATTTAACAGGTTTACCAGGTGGTATGATAAGTTATTCGTGGTCTGGGCCAAATGGTTTTACATCTAATTTACAAAACCCAACTGTATCATCAAATACTACAACTGCAATGGCTGGAACATATACATTAACAGTATTAAACAGCAACAATTGCACAAATACAACAACAACAGCAGTTACAGTTAACACTAATCCAACTCCAACAATTACAGGATCGTTAACATTTTGCAATGGAAGTTCAACAACACTTAATGCTGGTCCAGGATACTCGTCATACACATGGTTACCTTCTGGCAATACACAAACAATTAATGTTTCAAGTGCAGGCACTTACTCTGTAACTGTTACAAATGCAAGTGGTTGTACAGGTACGGCTTCGGTAATAGTTACAGTAAGTTCAAGTTTATCACCCTCTATAACAGGTAGTTTAAACTTTTGCACCGGAAGTTCAACTATTTTAGATGCTGGAGTTGGATTCTCAACATACACATGGATTCCTGCTGGTAATACTCAAACAATAAATGTAACAAGTGCTGGAAATTATTCAGTAACCGTTACTGATGCTAACGGATGTTCAGGAACTGATAATGTAACCGTAACAGAAAACACTAATCCAACACCAATAATAACTGGTACTCTTGCATTCTGTACAGGCAATTCTACAACGTTAGATGCTGGAGTAGGATATTCTTCTTATGTTTGGTTACCATCTGGAAATACGCAAACAATAAATGTAACAAGTGCTGGTAATTATGCCGTTACAGTTACAGACGCCAATGGTTGTTCTGGAACTAATAATATTGATGTTATAGAAAATTCAAATCCTACTCCAACAATATCTGGAGCATTATCATTTTGCACAGGTGGCTCTACAACCCTTGATGCTGGTTCAGGATTTTCAAATTACACATGGTTACCATCAGGAAATACTCAAACAATAAATGTGACTGCAGCAGGAACTTACTCTGTAACAGTTACTAATACAAATGGTTGCACAGGTTATACTTCAGTAAACGTTACTGTAAACTCAAGTTTAACCCCATCAATTACAGGAGTATCATCATTTTGTTCTGGTAGCTCTACAACCCTTGATGCTGGTTCAGGATATTCTAGTTACACTTGGTTGCCATCTGGCAATACACAAACAATAAATGTAACAAGTGCAGGAAATTATGCCGTTACAGTTACAGATGCAAACGGTTGTTCAGGAACTGATAATATTAATGTTACAGAAAATTCGACCCCTTCACCAATAATATCAGGTGCATTATCATTTTGCACAGGTGGATCTACAATTCTTGATGCTGGTTCTGGATATACAAATTACACATGGTTGCCTTCAGGAAATACTCAAACTATAAATGTAATTATAGCAGGAACTTACTCTGTGACAGTTACTAATGCTAATGGTTGTTCTGGAACAACATCGGTAAATGTTACAGAAAGCACAAATTTATCGCCTGTAATTACCGGTGCATTGGCTTTCTGTGTAGGTGGTTCAACTACCCTAGATGCAGGATCAGGATATACAACTTATTTATGGTCACCATCTGGTAACACACAAACAATTAATGTAACGAGTGCAGGCACATATACTGTAACTGTTACAAATACAAGCGGTTGTACTGGATCAGTAAGTGCAAATGTATCAGTAAGTATAATTAATTCAACTACCACAAATTCTAATGTAAGCTGTTTAGGCGGGAACGATGGAACAGCAACAATATATCCAACAGGCGGAACGCCAAATTATAGTTATAATTGGTCACCAAGTGGTGGAAATACTGCAACGGCTACAAATTTAGTAGCTGGCAATTATTCGGTAACTATTTATGATGCTAACAGTTGCACAAATGTGAATTATGTTACAATTACAGAACCTAGTACAGCTGTTTCATCTTTAATATTAAGTACTACTAATCCAAATTGTTTTGGAGGAAACGATGGGTCAATAACTACTTCAACTACAGGAGGCACACCTCCATACAATTATTTATGGTCAAATGGAGAAATAACACAAAATATTTCAAATATTAGTGCAGGTTCTTATTATTTAACAGTTAATGATGCAAATAATTGTCAATTAATTATTAACACCACAATTACAAATCCTTTAGCAATTACTATAAATGGTGTAAGTGGAATAGGCACAAATAATTTTGGATATATTAATGTTACAGTGCTTAATGGAACTTCGCCTATTTCTTATATTTGGTCGAATGGTGACACAACTCAAAATATTTCAAATTTAAATTCTGGAACCTATTTTATAACAATTACCGATGCAAACACTTGTTTTGCAATAGATACTTTTAATTTAGACGTTCCATTTTTAGATCTTGAAATTCCAACAGCAATTTCACCAAATAATGATCAAATAAATGATAATTTCGAAATAAAACACATTGAACAATACTCAAATATTTCGCTTGAAATATTTAATCGTTGGGGCGATAAAATATTTTTGTTTTCAGGTTCAGGAATCGAATATTACAGCAGTTCAAACAGATGGGATGGTAAATTTAAAGGTAAAAACTTACCAATGGGTGGATATATTTATATTTTAAAAATATCTGGTTTAGAGCCAATTAATGGAGTTGTTTCAATAATTAGATAAAAAATGCAACCTTTTTTATTATTATATGTAAAAATGTTATAAATTTGTATAAAAGTTATATACTATGAAAAAATCTTTAATCATTTTCTCATTATTTGTTTTAGCAAGCTTTGGGTTAAAAGCACAACAACTTCCATTGTACTCACAATACATGATGAATGCTTTTTTGCTTAATCCCGCAATTGCTGGTAGTGTCGATTATTTTCCAGTTAGATTAACTGCACGCCAACAATGGGTTGGAATAAAAGATGCTCCATCAACTCAAGCTATTAGTGGACATTACTTATTCGAAAAAATGAATTTCGGATTAGGTGGTTATTTATTTAACGATAAATTTGGTCCAATGAGCCGCACAGGACTACAAGTTTGTGGTGCTTATCATTTAAATCTTGAAGGTATTCAATCAAAATTAGGAATTGGATTAGCTTTAAAAGCATTTCAATTTAAATTTGATCAATCAAAATTAGTAACAATTGAAGAAAACGACCCTGCAATTAATCATGGCATTATTACTCAAGTTGTACCTGATGCAGATTTTGGATTATATTTATATAATAGCAAATATTTTGTAGGAGTTGCTGCTACTCAATTAATTCAACTAAATATCGATTTTGGCGATAGTGCAGTTGACAAAAATCAAATTATTCGCCATTATTTTTCAACTGTTGGTTATAAATTTACTTTAAGTGATGATTTTGAAGTAGAACCTTCATTGTTATTTAAAGCAACTTTTCAAACTCCTTCACAAGTTGACTTAAATGTTAAAGCATATTACAAAAAGAATTATTGGATGGGAGTTTCTTATAGATCGAGTAAAGATATTGCTGTTATGTTGGGGGTTAAAGTTAAGAAATTTTATATTGGTTACGCTTTTGACTACACAACTAGTCATTTAAAAGATTATAGCCATGGTAGCCACGAAATACTTGTAGGATTTAATATTAACGAAGGCAAAAACACTGGTTCAAGTTTATTATAAACAAATCTTAAAAAAATAAAAAAAAAGCTGCGATTTGCAGCTTTTTTTATTTGTAAATTAATTAACATAACAATATGAAATTCTTTAATATTATTAATAAAATAGTTTTATTATTAATTTTCAATAATTGTCTTTTATTATCTATATCTGCTCAAACAATTAGATATAAAGACGAATACGGAGCTAAAGCATATTATGTTGAAAATAATACAATTAAGTCAACAGACCAGTATGGAGACAAGCTATATTTCTTTGATGGTAAAACAATAATGCGAAAAGATCAATATGGTGATAAATTATTTTACATTGACAATTTAACTATCAGATTAAAAGACGAATATGGCGAAAAATTATTCTATTTTGACAAAAATACTATTCGTTTTAAAGATCAATATGGCGAAAAACTATATTATATTGACAAAAATACTATTCGCAGAAAAGATATGTATGGAGAAAAATTATTTTACTTTGAAATGCTTCCCGAAAAATGGGTAATAACTTGCATAATAAACATATAGGTGAATCATTTTTTTATTTTACACAAGGCAAAAAATAAAAAATCTAAAAAAATATAAAATAATGGTAATACAAATTTTAAAAATCATTTTTATAGCTTTTATTGCCTTTTCTTGTAAAAAAGAAAATAAAAACACAACTACAAGCAAATGGACAAATTATTCAACTTCAAATAGTGGTTTAACCTTTAATACTGTAAATGCTATTGCAATAGACGCACAAGAGAATAAATGGTTTGCTACGAGTCAAGGAGTATCAAAATTTGATGGTGCTAACTGGACTACTTATACAGCAAACAGTTTTTTTATAATGACTCCTGTTACAGCTATAACAATTGACTTACAAGGTAACAAATGGATTGGTTCTGGTAATGGACAATCTGGTGGTTTATTTAAATATGATAATACTAACTGGACAAAATATTTATCAAATTATACTATTATGGATATTGTTATTGATTCAGCTGGAAAAATATGGGCAGGAACAAATTATGGTGTTTACACTTTAAATGATTCTGTTTGGACAGCATTTGGGCTATCTGCCAATCAAGTTATTTCAATTGCAATTGATTCAATGGGTAATAAATGGTTTGGAACTTATGGACAAGGAGTAATAAAGTTTGATGGCACAAATTGGATAACATATAATACAACTAATAGTGGTTTAGCAGGTAATCAAGTAAATGACATAGCAATTGACAAGCAAGGAATTATATGGTTTGGAACATATAATCAATACGGAAACAATGGTGGTGTATCAAAGTTTGATGGTACAAATTGGATTACTTATAATTCAACAAATTCAGGTCTTGTAAATAATAGTATTTCATCAATTGCAATAGATTCATATGGAAATAAATGGTTTGCTTCTGGAAATTTAAATGGAGGAGTATCAAAGTTCGATGGAACTAATTGGACTACATTTAAAACAACAAATGGTTTAATAAATAACGAAGTCATATCAATAGTTATAGACAAACAAGGCAATAAATGGTTTGGGACAATGGGTGGTGTATCAAAATATTCCGGAAATTAAAAAATTGCCCAGTGTATAACACACGATTAGTTATAGCTGACAGTTCAGTGCAACTTGACAATATATTACGTAAATTATTTTAATTAGGTTTTGACAACCATTTGCAAGCAAAAACCCATCAAAATCAATTGCTAACCGTTAGAAAATATTAACTTAATAAAACTTCTAAAAACACAAAAATCTGATATAAATTAAAACTCAAAACCTCTGTAATTAATACTCTAATTAGCTTTGTAACTAATCAAATATCAATATAAAGCTAATGAATTCTATCCCCCTCTTATTTAACTCGTCGCTAAAAAATTACAAAAAATAATTTTTTGTTGTTAATTACACTGTTAATAAAGATTTTCGCAACATTCAGTTCTAAAAACTATATTTGTAAAAAAATTGTTAATGGTAAACAATTACAACGAAGAAAGTATTCAAACCCTCGACTGGCGTGAGCATATAAGAAGACGCCCTGGAATGTATATAGGTAAACTTGGTGATGGCTCAACAAGCGATGATGGAATTTATGTGCTTATAAAAGAAGTAGTTGACAACTCAATTGATGAATTTGCACAAGGTTGTGGAAAAGCAATAGAATTAACAGTAAAAGAAAAAGAAGTTATTGTTCGCGATTACGGTAGAGGTATTCCAATTGGCAAATTAGTAGATGTTGCCTCAAAAATGAATACTGGTGCTAAATACGATTCAAAAGTTTTTAAAAAAACAGTTGGATTAAATGGTGTTGGCATTAAAGCAGTAAACGCACTATCTAAGCAATTCATTATTAAATCATTTCGCGACGGAAGCGGAAAAATGTGCGAGTTTGAAAGAGGAAATTTAGTAAAAGAAACTATCTTAAAAACGACTACCGAACAAAACGGAGTTGAAATTACATTTACACCCGACGAAGAGCTTTTTGGCAATTTCACTTTTTTAACAGACTATATTGAAAGCATGGTTAAAAACTATGTTTTTTTAAACACTGGCTTAGTTTTTAATTATAATGGAACAAAACATAGCTCAAAAAATGGGTTACTCGACTTATTAAACGAAAACATGAATTCCGAATGTCTTTACCCTATAATTCACTTAAAAGGCGAAGATATTGAAATTGCAATGACACATGATGACGGGTACAACGATTTTTACTATTCATTTGTAAATGGTCAGCATACAACACAAGGTGGAACACATTTACTAGCATTTCGCGAAGCTATTGTAAAAACTGTTCGTGAATTTTACAAGAAAGATTTTGACGCAAACGATATTCGTACATCGCTTGTTGCAGCTATTAGTATTAAAATTGAAGAACCAGTTTTTGAATCGCAAACTAAAACAAAATTAGGTTCAAAAGATGTTGGACCTAATGGGCCAACCGTACGAAATCTTATTGTAGATTTTGTTAAAGAAGCACTCGATAATTACTTACACAAAAACCCTTCAACTTCAGAAATACTTTTAAGAAAAATTCTTGAATCGGAAAAAGAAAGAAAAGCCATTTCGGGAATACAAAAGAAAGCAAGAGATTCGGCAAAAAAAGCAAGTTTGCACAACAAAAAATTACGCGATTGTAGAATTCATTATAACACAAATCACGAACTTAAACTCGACAGCACACTTTTTATTACCGAAGGAGATTCGGCAAGCGGTTCAATAACAAAATCGCGAGATGTTAACACCCAAGCTGTATTTAGCTTAAAAGGCAAGCCCGAAAATACTTTTGGCAAAGCAAAAAAAATAGTTTACGAAAACGAAGAACTTAATTTATTACAAGCAGCCCTTAACATTGAAGAAGGAATTGACGAACTTCGCTATAACAAAGTTATTATTGCAACCGATGCCGATGTTGACGGAATGCACATTAGATTGTTACTTCTTACTTTTTTTCTTCAATATTTTCCCGATTTAGTTAAACTTGGGCATGTTTATATTTTGCAAACTCCATTGTTTAGAGTTCGCAATAAACAAAAAACTACATATTGTTATAGCGAAACAGAAAGAGCAACAGCATTAAAAAAATTAGGACAAAATGCAGAAATAACGAGGTTTAAAGGACTTGGAGAAATTTCACCCGACGAATTTAAGTATTTTATTGGAAACGAAATGCGACTCGACCCTGTTCGATTAAGCAAAGACGACCATTTAACTTCAATGCTTTCATATTATATGGGAAACAATACACCTGAACGCCAGGATTTTATTATTGATAATTTAAAAGTAGAAGCAGATTTTGTAGAAAATTAATTTTCAGCAACAATGAGCGATATTGATGAAACAATAGACAACGAAAATGAATTAGAAGAAAATTCTGATAACATTATACACAAAGAAAAAACCAATAACACTTTTCCAACAAGTTCAGTAATTTCAAGCACTACACGACTTTCTGGAATGTACAAAGATTGGTTTCTCGAATACGCATCTTATGTTATATTAGAGCGAGCTGTACCTCATTTAGATGATGGGCTAAAACCAGTTCAGCGTCGTATATTACATTCAATGAAACGATTAGATGACGGCAGATATAATAAGGTTGCCAACATTATTGGTTTTACAATGCAATACCATCCTCATGGCGATGCGTCAATTGGCGATGCTTTAGTTCAACTCGGACAAAAAGATTTGCTAATTGACTGCCAAGGAAACTGGGGAAATATTTACACAGGCGATAGTGCTGCAGCTCCTCGTTATATTGAAGCACGTCTTTCGAAATTTGCACATGCCGTTATTTTTAATCCCAAAACTACAGCATGGAAACTTTCTTACGATGGAAGAAATAAAGAACCTATAACTTTACCTGTAAAATTTCCATTATTATTAGCTCAAGGTGTTGAAGGTATTGCCGTTGGACTAGCTTCAAAAATATTACCACATAATTTTATTGAACTAATAGACGCATCAATTGCATATTTAAATAAACAAGATTTCGAACTTTTACCCGATTTCCCTACTGGCGGAATGGCAGATGTTTCGAGATACAATGACGGATTAAGAGGTGGAGCAGTAAAAATTAGAGCTAAAATAAAAAAAATAGACCACAAAACACTTGTAATTAGCGATTTGCCATTTGGCTCTACTACCGAAAAGCTTATCGATTCTATATTAAAAGCTAACGATAAAGGCAAAATTAAAATTAAAAAAATAGACGACAATACAGCAGAAAATGTTGAAATTTTAATTCATTTAACACCTGGCACATCACCCGATAAAACTATTGATGCACTTTATGCTTTTACCGGTTGCGAAGTTTCTATTTCGCCAAATGCATGTGTTATTTCTAAAGACCAACCTCATTTTATTGGAGTTAAAGAAATTCTTAAAGCATGCACCGATAAAACTCTTGAACTACTTAAAATGGAGCTCGAAATTAGGCTGAGCGAGCTTAACGAAGATTGGCATTTTAGTAGTTTAGAAAAAATATTTATCGAAAAACATATTTATCGAAAAATTGAAGAATGCGAAACATGGCAAGAAATAATTGACACAATACATGCTGGATTAAAGCCTTTTAAAAAGCTTTTTTACAGAGAAATAACCGACGAAGATGTTGAAAAACTAGTAGAAATTAAAATTAAACGAATATCAAAATTTAATGCTTTCGAAGCCGATAAACACATTAAAAACGTTGAAGAAGAAACATTAGAAATTAAAAATCATCTTAAAAATCTTGTTCAATATACAATAAACTATTTTAAACAAATTAAAAAAAACTTTAGCGAAGGTAAAGAACGAAAAACCGAACTTCGCAACTTCGAAAATATACAAGCAACAAAAGTAGTTGTTGCTAACGAAAAACTTTATGTAAATCGTGAAGAGGGATTTTTTGGAACAGGACTTAAAAAAGATGAATATGTTTGCGAATGTTCAGATATTGACGATATTATTGTAATAATGCGAGATGGTTCTTATACAATATCTAAAGCTACTGATAAAGCATTTGCAGGAAAAGATATAATTCATATTGCTGTTTACTTAAAAGGCGACGAAAGAACAATATACAATGTAATATATCGAGATGGCAAATTTGGTCCTTATTTTATGAAACGATGTGCGATAACTGGAGTTACCCGAGATAAAACATATTTCTTAACAAAAGGCACCGAAAATAGTAAAATACTATGGTTTACAGCTAACAGAAATGGTGAAGCCGAAGTTGTAAAAGTATTTTTAAAGCCAAAACCAAAATTAAAAAAACTTATAATTGAAATAAATTTTAGCGAATTAGCAATTAAAGGTCGAAATTCATTAGGTAATATTGTTACAAAAAATGATATACATAAAATTCAATTAAAAGAACAAGGAACATCTACTCTTGGGGGTATTCAAATATTTTTCGATGAAATTGTTAATCGTATAAATACAGATGGACATGGTAAGTTATTAGGCGAATTTGTTGGAAACGATAAAATACTAGCTTTCAATAAATCAGGAACTTATAAAATTTATTCGTACGACCTTGAAAACCATTTCGAAGAAGATTTAATTCATATCGAAAAATATAACCCAAATAAAGTTTATACTGCAATTTTTTACGAAGGCGAACAACAATTCTATTATTTAAAAAGATTTCAAGCTGAAGAAACTGATAAATATGCATCAATAATTGGTGAACATCCCGAATCTAAATTCGAAACATTTAACACGCATAAGTACCCTAGACTAGAAGTAAAATATGGCGGGAAACATAAAAACAGACCACCAGAACAAATTGATGTTGAAGAGTTTATTGGGGTAAAAAGTTATAAAGCTCGTGGTAAAAGAATTTCGACTTTTGAAATAGCAAGTTTTGAATGGGTTACACCATTAAAAGAAGAAGAACCTGAGCCAGAACCACAAACTGTACCTGTAACAAACCCTGTTAATATTAATAATGTTGAAGATGTAAATATTGAATCGGGCCCTATTAATCCAAAACAAATGACATTAAACCTTTAAAAATTAAATAAATAATGGTATTTTTTTTTATAGGTTTTATGGGTTCAGGAAAAAGTACTATTGGGAAACAACTTGCAAAAAAACTAAATTATAATTTTATTGATTTAGATGAATTATTTGTAAAAAAAACAAATTGCACAATACCCGATTTTTTTAATAAAAATGGCGAAGAAATTTTTCGTAAAAAAGAATTTAGTTTACTTCGCGAAATTGATTTTTCAAAAAATATAATTATATCTACTGGCGGTGGAACTCCTTGCTATAAAAACAACATGGAATTTATTCGAAATATTGGAATTTCTATTTATTTAAAACTCGAACCCGAATTACTTTGCAAAAGATTAATAAAATCACATACAATTCGCCCAATGGTTATTGGTAAATCGGAAACTGAATTACAAATATGGATTGAGAATTTATTAAATTACAGAAAATCTTTTTACGAAAAAGCTCAGGTAATAATAGACGCAAGAAACATTTCTATTTCTTTATTGTTAAAGATTTTACAACCATATTTAATAAACTAACTATTTTAAATATTTTTTAATAACATTAAATAGTGTTTCGCTACTTAATGGCTTTGTAACAAAATCGTTAAACCCACAACTATTAGCATGTTCACGAGTTTCTCTTTGAGCATCGGCAGTTTGAGCAATTATAGGAATATTCGGATTAATTTTACGTATCTCTTGTGTTGCTATACAACCAGAGGTAATTGGCAAATGCAAATCCATTAATATTAAATCAATTTTGTTTTGTTCTTTTATTAATAGAATTGCAGAATCACCATCTTTTACATGTAAAACCTTTGCTCCCTTCTTACCTAACAACGTGTACAAATAAAAATAACTTGATTCATCATCTTCAACAATTAAAATTGTATAATTTGTTAAATCAATATTGGGCATATTGTTTTTGACATCAATTGTATTATCTGCAACGTTGTTTTTTAAAGGTTTATAAAGCAATGAAAAAGAAAATTTAGAACCTATATCTACTTCAGATTCTAAAGTAATACTTCCTCCCATTAATTTTACTATAGCCTTTGTTATTGCTAACCCCAAGCCCGTTCCGCCATATTGTCTAGATGTGCTATCATCAGCTTGCTTAAATCTTTCAAAAACTTTTTCGATATTATTTTTACTTATTCCAATTCCAGTATCTTTAACAAAAAAACGCAACTCATTTCCAATAATATCATAGCCAAATTCAATACTTCCTTTGTGAGTAAACTTTAACGCATTAGTTAACAAGTTAACAAATATTTGTTTAACCCGTCCTTCATCTAATAGCACAAATAACTCATTATTAACATTTGGGGTAAATAATTTTATTTCCAAATTTGCTTTTCCTCTCGCTATTTTATCTTTATCTATCCATTGTTTTAATTTAATTAATAGGTTGTTTAAATTACATGAGTTCTCATTTATTTGTAATTGACCAGCTTCAATTTTTGAAATATCAATAATATCATTAATTAAATTAAGTAAACTATTGCTATTGGTGGTAACCATATCAATATATTCAATTCGAGTTTGTTTATCAAGTTCCTCATCACGTAACAAATCAGAAAAACCAATAATTACATTTAAAGGGGTGCGAACTTCGTGACTCATATTTGCTAAGAATGCTGATTTTAACCTATCACTTTCTTCGGCTTTTTCTTTAGCAATTTTTAACTCATTTTCATACGCTTGTCTTTCAGATACATCAAATACAATTGATAAAATATTAGGTTTTTCGTTTATTTGAATTAATTCGCTTGAAAAATAGCAAATACTTATTTCGTTGTTTTTTAGAAATTTAATTTGATAATTTAATACCGAACCTTTTTTTAAAGTTTCATCTTTTACAAACTCATAATCTTTTGCCGATTGAAAAAATGGTACCGATAAAATACTTGTACCAATAATTTTTTTCTTTTTAATATTTATTATTTTTTCAAACGATTCATTTGCATCAACAATATTGCCAACTGCATCAATTATAAACATTGGTATTGGGGTTCGATTAAAAGCAATAGAAAATTTCTGTTCAGATTGTTTTAAAATTCCTTCATACAATTTTCTTTTCTTAATTTCAGCTTCTAATGCATTTGTTCGATACTTAACATCTCTTTCAAGCTCATCTGAATATTTTCTATAACTTCTTAATATTGTTATCACAAATGGTACAACAATGAGCAATAAAAAAAATGCTTTAAAAATAGTTATTGGAATTTCTGCTAATAAAATCTCTCTAATAAAACTTATTTCCATGTCGGCACATGCCAAATATTTATTACCAAACTTTGTTGTTATTGGAACTAATACTGAACGAAATGTACCCCACCTATCTGTTGATTGTGAATACGTTACACTATTCCTTTTGAAAGTATTATTAAATGAAGTATCGGCTTCGGTATATTCTTGCCAATAATAGGTTAAATTATTGCCAGTTAAAATCTCTTCTGAAGTTGCTGATGATGCGGTAAAATACAGTTTTCCATTTTTTTGTATTACCGAATAAATATATTTTACTCCTAAATTATCATTTTGCTTTGACAATAAATCGGTTATTTCAAAAAATTCAATTTTTGAAATAGAATCTTTTGCGATTGCCCTATCGTGATAATTTTCTGGCAATAAATAATTTACACTATTTGCTGCTTCAAAAAGTTTTTCATCTACATGTTTTAATATTTCTTGTTTATGGCTATAGTACGACCAAATAGAATAAGTTATTACTCCAGATAAATAAATAATTATTGAAATTAAAATTATACTTAATTTAGAAATATGCTTAACTCGATAAAACATTGTTTTTAATATCTGAATAATTAAATTTATATGATTAATTGTCGATTTTTTTACTTTAATATATTGTAAAGTTACACTAAAATTATTTATACAATCAAAAATATTAAAATCTTTTTGTATAAAAAAGAGTGTTTATACCTGTTTTTGAATAAACATAAATATTACATTTAATTCAAAATATAATAGTGGTTTAATATTTATTCATGTTTTACGAATAAACAAATAGCTATTTAGTCGTCCCTTAAAAAGTATCACATATATTAAATATCAGATAGTTAATTTAAAAATAACACACAATTATTTGCAAGAA
>JAVHRJ010000340.1:0-15358 GCA_036171595.1 Bacteroidales bacterium | reverse complement strand
CTGACATCAACCCTAAACTAAAAACGGAAATTACATTAATATCTTTCCCTAAATATGGGATTTCACTTCTTTTAATCCACTGCGAATATAGTTCATCGGGACAATAATAAAGCCAAACAAATTTACCATTTTCAACAGATTTATTTGTAGTATCAAATAAATATTTATTGCCCGATTGTGTTAATGTATCAACTTTTGCTAAATCGACATTTTCGATATTGGTAAAATTTTTTGAAACGTTAAACACATAAAACAAAACTAAAATTGGAAAAGACATTACTATTAAAAAATAAACCCACTTTAACCAAATCTTTATTTTAGAAATATAATATATTATAACAAAATATGTGATTAAACTGAAAATAATAATTCCTGTTAAACTTTTTAAAAGAAACAGAAAAACAATTAGCCAAATTGCTATAATTACTACAATAATTTTTTGCGTTTTACTTAATTTAAAATCTTTACTTATAAAACTGTAATATAAAAGTATAAAAACAGAAAAAGCAACCATCAACGAAAATCTAATGTGAGAAATAAACATTGAAAGTTCGCGATAATTAGCTGTGGTATTTAAAGAATTTAATGCAAATTTTGCTAAACTAATAAACGAACCTAATAAAACCCCAGAAACAAAAACTAGCAAAACTGTTCTCAAAGTTTTTTTACTTAAAAACTCAGAAGTTCCAATTAAAACAGGCAAAACCAACATTGGAACTTTAATTTTTAAATCGTTAAATGCGTAATTATAGTCCTGAGGTGGAAGTAACCATAATAAATGCAAAATAAAAATTGAAATAAAAACCCATATTGATTTTCGAGATTTAAATATCTTTATTTTTTCACTAAATCTACCTTCTAAAACCCAGTTTCCTAATATTATTAATTGCGAAAGGCTTGTTCCAAAAGTTGAAAGTGGTAAACAAAAAACAAGAAAAAACAAACCAAATAAATATATTTGTCGATGAATATTTTGATTAAAAACTGACAATTTATTGTAATTTATAATTAAGGAATGAGGATTTATTGATTTTATAATATTTTTAGATAACGAAAACTTCTAATTATTATTTTGCAAACATAATTTTAAAAATTAAATTTTTTGTTTAAACACAATAATTCATTTAAGACAATTTAATTATCAATAATATACAACAAAAAATACAGACACTCAAAAATATTTTAAAATTTAATTTAACATTATTGGCATTTTATAAAAAAAATTGTATTTTTGCAGTCCGTATTTTAAAACGGTTATCATTTAGTATTAAAGTAAAAATTAGTTAAAAAAGTGGACGCAATAAGTTACAAAACAGTTTCTTTAAACAAAGCAACTGTAAAAAAAGAGTGGTTAGTAATTGATGCTACTGATTTAGTAGTTGGAAGATTATGCTCAACCATTGCCATGATTCTCAGAGGTAAACACAAAGCAGGATTTACACCACATGTTGATTGTGGTGATAATGTTATCTTAATTAATTCTGATAAAATAAGCTTTACTGGTGATAAATGGGCAAACAAAAGATATGTTCGTCATACCGGTTATCCTGGTGGACAACGTTTTATTAGTCCCGAAAAACAATTATTAAAAGATCCTAGAAAAATAATTGAGCACGGAGTAAAAGGGATGTTACCACGTAATCGACTATCAAGAAGACTTATACATAACTTATTTGTATATACAGGTACAGAGCATCCACACGAAGCTCAAAAGCCAAAATTAATTAATATTAATACAATTAAATAATAATATGGGAATTGTAAACGCAATAGGTAGAAGAAAAGCAGCAGTTGCACGCATATACTTAAAAGAAGGTAGCGGAATAATAACTATCAACGATAGAGAGTTTAAAAATTATTTTACAACTGAACAGTTGCAACATACCGTACTTGATCCACTTCAAACTGCAAAAGTTGAAGACAAATTCGATATTAAAGTAAATTTAGACGGTGGTGGAATTAATGGGCAAGCAGAAGCACTTCGTCTTGCAATTTCAAGAGCTTTAGTAAAATCAACTCCAGAAATCAAACCAGCTTTAAAAGTTAAAGGGTTTTTAACACGTAACCCACGCGAAGTTGAACGTAAAAAACCTGGACAAAAGAAAGCTCGTAAAAGATTCCAATTCAGCAAACGTTAATAGAACTATACATAGTTTAGTATCTAAATTGCTAGGACTTCTTAAATTAAGAGCTACCTAGCAATTGCATAAAAAATTAAGAAAGTAAACTAAAATTAAAATCATGTCAAAAGTAACATTCGAAGAATTATTAGAAGCAGGTGTACACTTTGGTCACCTTAAAAGAAAATGGAATCCAAATATGGCTCCTTATATTTTTATGGAGAAAAATGGAATTCACATTATTGACCTTCACAAAACAGTAGTAAAACTCGACGAGGCTTGCAATGCATTAAAGCAAATTGCAAAATCTGGTCGTAAAATTCTATTTGTTGCAACAAAAAAACAAGCAAAAGACATTGTTGCTGAAAAAGTTAGTAAAATAAATATGCCTTACGTAACTGAACGTTGGCCAGGTGGAATGCTTACAAACTTCCCAACAATTCGTAAAGCAGTAAAAAAAATGTCGACTATTGATAAAATGGCAACCGACGGTACTTTTTCTAACTTATCAAAAAGAGAAAGATTACAAATTAATCGTAAAAGAGCTAAATTAGAAAAAAACCTTGGTAGTATTGTTGATTTAACTCGCTTACCAGCTGCAATATTTATTATCGATGTATTAAAAGAGCATATTGCTGTTAAAGAAGCTCAACGCTTAAATATTCCAATATTTGCAATGGTTGATACTAATTCTGACCCTAACAATATAGATTTCCCAATTCCTGCAAATGACGATGCTTCAAACTCAATTTCATTAATTCTAGATAATGCAATTTCTTCAATAAACTCTGGTTTAGAAGAAAGAAAAGCAGATAAAGAAAAAGATGCAAAACAACAAATCGAAAAAACAAATAAGAAAAAAGAAGAAGCTTTATTAGAAAAAGAATTAGCAGTTGTAAACGAAAATTCTGAAGTTGTAGAAGAAAAATCTAAGAAAACTCCGATTAAAAGAAATACATTAAAAAAGAAATCAGAAGAAAATAAAGAAGAATAATTTAAAAAAGATTTAAAATGGCTATAACAATCGCAGATATCACAAAATTACGTAAGCTTACTGGTGCAGGTATGATGGATTGTAAGAATGCACTTACAGAATCGAATGGAGAAATTGAAAAAGCTATTGAAATAATTCGTAAAAAAGGTCAAGCTGTTGCAATGAAGCGTGCCGACCGCGAAACAACAGAAGGTTTAGTAATTACTAAAATTTCACCAAATGGTAAAGAAGCTACTATTATTGCATTAAGTTGCGAAACAGACTTTGTTGCTAAAACTGAAGGGTTTATTAAGCTTGCTGAAACTATTTCTGAAATCGCTTTTAAAGAAAAACCTGCAAATATTGAAGCATTAAAAAATATTAAAGTTAATAATCTAACAATTAGTGACCTTATTTTAGACAAAATTGCTGCTATTGGAGAAAGATTAGATATTACTTATTATGAATATATTACCGCTGAACATGTTTTCTCATATATTCACCAAGGTAGCAAATTAGGTACTTTAGTTGGCTTTAACAAAATGGTTAGCAATGAACATATTGGTAAAGACATTGCTATGCAAATTGCTGCAATGAATCCTCTTGCAATTGATAAAACTGATGTTTCTAAAGCAATTATTGATAAAGAAATTGAAATTGGTAAAGAACAAGCTCGTGCAGAAGGGAAACCTGATGCAATGCTTGAAAAAATTGCTATGGGTAAACTAAATAAATTTTTTAACGATAGCACTTTATTAAATCAAGAATTTGTTAAAGAAGGTAAAATAACTGTTCGTCAATATTTACAAAACTTTGACAAAGAATTAACTGTTTCTGTTTTTAAACGTTGCTCTTTAACTGCATAATATTTCATTAATTATATTAATAAAAAATCCCGCAAAAGCGGGATTTTTTATTTGTGATATTTTAATTTTCTACCTAATAACTGTAACCGGACCAGTTTGTTCGTGCAATAATCCATTTACATCTTTAACTCTTATATACCAAGTGTAGGTTCCTACTTTAACTAATTTCATTTCATTATTTTTATACCCCCCATTCCATCCACCTGGAATCCAACCTTGAACTTGTGTAGCTTTATCTTGAACTTCGTTTGGTGTTAAATCTGTCCCCTCTGGATAAACTTTAGTTTCAAAAATTAACTGTCCCCACCTATCATATATAGCTAAATAATAGTTATTTTTATCAAAACCAACACCTTTGGGATAAAAATATCCATCAGATGAACCTGTTCCTGGATAAAATGCTGTCGGCACCCAAATTTGGAATACTTCATTTACATGCAACATGTGAATTACAGTATCAACACAGCCTGCATTAGTTTCAACAAATAATGTAATCATATAATTTCCTGGAGCACTATAATTATGGGTTGGCGAAAAAATCCCGTCAGCTGTATTTCCATCTCCAAAAGTCCAACTTACTTGATTTGTAGTTTCAGTTTGCGAGAAAAATTGAACATCGCCATTTAAAATTGGATCGGCAACTGTTGTTGGACTAAAAGTAAATTCGGCATTTGGCACTGGGAAAGCATTAATTAAACTTGTATAAACAAAAGTAGAACTACAACCATAATCAGAAGTTAATGTTAAAGTAACATCAAAACTTCCCGAAGTATTATAAGTATGTGAAGTTATACTACTAGTATCATTGTTAGAACTTCCAGATAATGGGTCACCAAAATCCCAAAGATAAGATATTCCACCACTTGGTACTGTATCAATTACACTAAAATCGGCATATAACGAGATACAACCATGTTTTGAGCTTGGTGGATTAATAATATGAGGTGCTTGTTGAACTGTTATTGTTGTTGAAACGGTGTCAGAATGTGTTCCACAAGCATCAGTAACATACAAAGTATAAGTTGTTGTATTAATTGGCGATACATGATTTGGGTTTCCTGAACCCGAAGGGCTCCAATAATAATTATATGGAGCACCACTACCTCCTTGTGCATCAGCAAAAATATCAGTATAATTCCCTTCACAAATTGATGCTGAATTAGAGATATTTGTATAAGGTGCTGGATATACATAAATTGGTACAATACCTTGAGTAGTAGCAACACAACCATTTGCATCATATACATTTACATAATAGTTAGTTGTAATATTTGGAGCAACTAATTGTGTTTGTAACGATGGTGTAACAATTCCAGGACCCGTCCACATATAAATATATGGCGATGTTCCACCAGTTGCATTTGCAGAAATATTTACGGCATAAGAGTTCAAACATATTGAATCGGACCCACTTACAAAAACAATTACTGGATTAGGTTGATTAACAACTGTTGAATTTGCAATTGTGCAACCATTTGCATCAGTAGCAGTTACAGTATAAATTCCTGCAGCAAGTGCCGAAGCTGTTTGAGTATTTTGCAAATCGTTCCATAAATATGTATAAGGTGCTAATCCTCCTATTACATTTGCCGTTGCAGAACCTGTATTTGTTCCATTACATAAAGCACTAGAATCAATAAAAGTTATTTGAGTTGGTGGTGCAACGTTTTGAACAAAAGCACTTACAGTAACCTGACAAGAATTATTATCAGTAATATTTAAGTGATAATTACCACTAACTAAATCTATAATTGGTGAAGTTGTTGAATTACCAGGTGACCAAATATATGTATAACTTGGTGTTCCACCAGTAATAGAATCGATTGTTGCAGTTCCATTAGCTAATCCACAATGTGCTGGTGTAGTTGATGTGTAAACATAAATTGGAGTTGGTTGGTTAATTGTATAAGAATCTGAAGCTGTGCAATTATTAATATCTGTAACTATTACAGTATAAGTTCCAGCTGGTAAATTTCCAATTGTGTTATTGGTTCCAGAAGCAGGCGGTTGCCAATTTGCTTGATAAACAGGAGTTCCTCCACTAGGTGTTATCGAAATAATTCCATCTAAATTTCCATTACATAACACATCTGTTACTACCCCCGTCATTGAAATTGCTTGTGGTTCAGTAACTTCTATTACATTTACACTAGTACAACCATGTGCATCAGTTGCAACAACAGTAAATTGTCCCGCACATAAATTTGTTACACTAGGTGTATTTTGTCCTATTCCGAGCCAATTCCAAGTATATGGTGTAGTGCCACCACCTGTTAAAAGTGATGCTGTTCCATTACAATTTCCATTACATAAATTATTTACAATTCCATAAGGAACAGAACTAAATAATGTTGGTTCTAGAATAGTATCATAACTAACTGCCATACAGCCATTTGCATCGGTAACAGTTACATAATATAAACCACCCGATAAATTGCTAGCAGTATCACCTACCCACGAATTACTCCATTGTGAAATATAAGGCGGAGCAGGTGGACTTGATGGAGTATAACTTACTATTGCAACACCATCGCTCATACCAGCACAACTAACATGTGTTGGAGTAAGTGCTATAATTTGAGGACCAGCCAAATTTTGAACTGAAATTTGTTGAACAACAGAACAACCATTTTGGTCAATTAGAGTAACAGTATGATTTCCAGCAGGCATATTAATTTCTGTAAGCGAACTTCCACCTGTCGACCATGAAATTACATATCCTGTTGAACCTCCTTGAACTACAATGGTAGCAGAACCATTTGAAATTCCACATGATGCATTAATTATTGTATCTACATCTAATTGCAATAATGGAGGCCCAGTAATTATTGAATTTGTAGAAATTGTACAACCATTAAAATCAGTAACAGTTACAAAATAAGTACCTGGACATAAGCTATCTAACGAAGAAGTGTTTTGTAAATTAGACCAAATATATGTATATGGAATTTGTCCACCCATCACATTTGATGTTAAAGTACCATTACAGTATTGGAAACAAGTTTCATCTGTTTTATTAACAGTTAAAGATAATTGTGGTGGTTGACTAATAATTTGACTAGTAGAAATTGAGCATCCATTTTGATCTGTAACAGTTACAAAATAAGTCTCTGCGGGTAAATTTCCAATATTTTGATTTGTTGAATTGTAAGTTCCAGTAGCATTTGTCCAATCAAAACTATAATTTGGTGTACCACCAGTTACATTAATTCCAATACTTCCATTATCTGACATCCAACAAGTTAAATGAGTAGGACTAATATTAGAAATAACAAGTGGATTTGGAGTATTTACTGTAACTGAAGTTGTAGTTGTACAATTATGCATATCAGTAACAATAACAGTATATGTGCCTGCAGCTAATCCAACAGCAGTATTGCCGGTTTGACCACCTGAGTTTGCACTCCACTGATAGGTATAAGGTGTTGTTCCACCATTAGCTAAAACTGTTGCTGTCCCATCGTGTAATCCATTACATGTTTCATCAGTAGAAGATGTTGATAGCGAAATAAAACTTGGCTCAATTACAGAAGTTGAACCACCAACTGTACAACTATTTGCATCAGTAACTAAAACTTGTAAATTACCATTACATATTCCAGTTGTAGTTGTACTTGTAGAATTATTGCCACCAAAAGGAGTTCCACCAACCCACAAGTATGTTAGTGGAGCAGTTCCGCCAGTAGCTAAAACGGTTGCTGTTCCATTGCAGTTACCATTACATAAAGGATTTGTACTTGTTATGCTAACAATTGTTAATGCAGGAGGTTCTGTAATTGTAACATTAGCAGTTGATAAACAACCTACACCGTCGGTAACTGAAAAGGTATACACCCCAGCAGCTAATCCTGTAGCTATTTGCGTTCCTTGACCATTACTCCAAGAATATGTGAATGAAGGAGTTCCTCCTGTAACATTACCCTGTGCAGTTCCATCATAAAGTCCATTGCAACTTACATTTGTTTGCAATGATATACTTGCTGCTAAACTTGACAAATCAGGAACAGTATAACTTCCAATTTGAGTACATCCTTTAATATCAGCTACAGTAACATTATATACTCCTGCTAATAAAGCATTTAAATCTTGAGTATTACCACTTGGTAACCAATTATATATAAACGGTCCTGAGCCATTTGTTACTGTTAAATCAATTGCACCATCTGCTTGCCCACAATTTGCACTTGTAATAACAGTTGATAAAACAATTGCAGGAATTGTGCTTATTGAACCATTTGCTATTGCTGTACAACCATTTGCATCTGTTACGGTAACTGTATATGAACCAGCACATAAATTATTATTTACAGCTCCAGTATACATATTTGTCCACATATATGAATATGGAGAAGTTCCACCACTTGGAGTAGCTGTTAAAATTCCATCACAATCGCCAAAACAACTTACATCATTTGTAACTATAGAAACAGATAATGGAGTAGGACTAGTAATTGTAGCCGTTGCTGTTGACGAACAACCTACAGCATCAGTTACAGTTCCTGTAAAAGTACCTGCACATAAATTAGTAGTATTTGGTGTTGTTTCTCCATTAGGCCATAAGTATGTATAAGGTAAAGTGCCACCCCCCATTGAAATTACTGCAGATCCATTACATAAACCAGAACAAGTTACATTTATAGATGAGGAAATACTAGCAGTACCACCAGGTATATTTCCAACAGTTGCATTAGCAATAGCAGTACAACCCAATGCATCAGTAATAGTTACAGTATAACTTCCCGAATTTAAATTGGTAGCAGTAGGATTAATTTGTCCTCCACCACTCCATAAATAACTATAAGGTGATGTTCCACCTGCAGGAGTTGCTGTAGCACTTCCATTTGCTTGCCCACAATTTGCATTTGCAGTTGAAGTACTAACTGTTAAAACTGTTGGCTGACTAATTATTACAGACGTCACAGCTGTGCACAAGTTTGCATCTTTAACAGTAACAAAATAAGTTCCTGCACACAAACCAGTTGCACCTGGAGTAGTTTGAGAATTTGTCCAATTATATGTATAAGGTGAAGTTCCACCAGCTGCTGTAACATTTGCAGTTCCATTACAAGCGCCATTACATAAAGCATTAGTAAAACCTGATATATTAGCAGTTACAACTGTAGGCTGACTTACTGTTGCTGTTGCAGTAGATGTACAACCATTTGCGTCAGTAATAGTTACAATATAAATTCCTTGAGAAAGATTAGTAGCTGTTGCAGTATTCTGATTTCCAGCTGAAACGGGCCATAAATATGAATATGGCGTATTTCCACCAACTCCTGAAGCGGTTGCACTACCATTGTTTCCTCCATTACATAATGGCTGTGTAGTTCCAGATATAGAAGCTACAACTCCAGATAAATTAGAAACAGTTGCATTAACAATAAAAGTACATAAATTAGCATCAGTAACAGTTGCTTGGTATGTGCCAGGAAGTAAATTAATAGCAGTAATTGTTGTTTGATTACCTGCTGCGGCATTCCATAAATACGTATAACCTGGAGTACCACCATTTGCAGTTATTGTAGCAGAGCCATCATTAATTCCACAATGTGCACTAACAGTATTTGTTATTGCAGCTAATGCAGTTGGTTGAGTTACAGAAACATTTGCAACTGCACTACAACCTAAATTATCAGTAACTGTTACCGTTGATGTTCCAGTACATAAATTAGTTACAGAATTAGTAATTGCAGAAGTACCCATAGTATTTGAACCTGTTGACCAAATATAATTATATGGCGGATTTAATGTTCCACCAAGACCAACAGTTGCAGTACCATTACATTGCCCAAAACAAACTGGATTTGTACTAGCAGAAATTGTAGCTGTAGGCGAACCGCTACTACTTACATTTACTGTTGTTGTTGCAGTACAACCATTACTATTTGTAACCGTAACTACATAAGCACCAGCAGATAAACCTGTATTGGTATTAGATGTTGAAGAAGATCCCATTGTTGTTGAACCATTTGACCATTGATAATTATAATTTGGAACTCCACCAGCAGTAATATTTACAGTTGCAGTACCATTAGACATACCACACGTAGCAGGTACACTAGAACTTGTTAAAACAATTGCTGCAGGATTATTTAAAACAACGCTAGCAGTTTGCGTGCAACCAGCAGAAGCATTATCAGTAACAGTAACTGTATATGTTCCAGCACACAAACTGGTTATATTTGCAGTACCTCCTAAATTCGACCATTGATAACTAAAAGGACCAATTCCTCCAGCAACAACAACATTTGCAGTACCATTACAAGCACCATTACAAGTTGGGTCGGTACGCGAAGGCGTTAATGTTAAAGCTGCTGGTTGGGTTATTGTAATTGAGTTTATGCCAGTACAACCTAAATTATCTGTAATAGTTACATTATATGTATTAGGACAAAGTGATGAAATTGTGGCAGTTGTTTGTCCACCTGGCAACCAATTATATCCAGTATAAATTCCCGAACCACCAGCTCCAGTTGCTGTTGCACTTCCGTTACAAGCTCCATTACATGTTACATTTGTTGGTGAAATGCTAACAGTTGGCTGTGGGTAAACTGTTATTGTTTGAGTATATGTTGCAGTACATCCACCAACGGTTACAACTTGTGTAACAACATGAGCACCAACTGTAAAAACTATTCCTGTAGGATTTTGTAAAGTTGAAGTTCCAGGAGTACCACCAGGAAATGTCCAAGCATAAGTTGCCCCACTTGCAGTTCCATTATTTGCAAAATTAAAAGAGTTTCCTGTTAAACATTGATTTCCGTTATATGTAAAACCTGCAATAGGATTACTAAATGTAACTGTCATTACATCTGAACAAGTTACACTACTACTATTTGTTCCATACCAAGTTAAAGTATAAGTACCAGAAGCGGGAGCGGTAATAGTAGAAGTTGCTGAATTTACATTTCCAAAAACTATACCCGCTGGCACAGACGTAGCACCCCAATGATAAGCAGTATATCCAGCTTGACCAGCTGTTGCACCTAAAGTAGCACTTAACCCACAAACAGATTGGTCAACTCCAGCATTTACAGAACAAGCATTACAAGATGGTGGAGCAGTATAATTTGTTGTCATTGTACAAGTTGGAGCAGCGGTAAAAGTTGCAGTAACAGAGCAACCGGAACCATTTGAAGGTAATCCCGGAAATGAATATGCTATTGGACTATTAAAAGGAGGATTAAAAGTTTGTGTTCCACCACAACTATTTGTAACAGTAAGCGTTCCAGTGGCAGGAGCTCCATTAAAAACAACTGACCCAGTTGCGGTATAAGTGTTTCCTGCAATACATGCTCCAGGAACAGCTGTTAAACCTGTCATATTACAATAAACAATAGCACAGTTAGTTGTAGCCGTACCACCAGTATTAGTAAAGGTAACATCTGTAGTCATTCCAGAAAAATTTGTAATTAATAACAGATAGTATTGACCAGATAATGTATTTGAAAGATTTGCATATTCTATATATGAAGTTGAATAACTACAATCAACAGTATTTGCAGCTGTTAAATTTCCGCAATTATTAATTGAACTAAATGGGCCCCACATAGAAAAATCAACATCATAAGTTCCAGGTGATGATTGTATTGTAATATCCAGATTTCCTGGTTGGTCAATTAATAAATAATACCACACTGGGTTTGGTTGAGAATATAAACATGTATAATCAGGTCCTGCTTCGGCAGCTGCACCAGATGTAGCCAAAGGGAAATTATAAGTTGTACCTGTGCAAAACGGGTCGGCTGTTGCACAATTTGTACTTTGTCCAAAACTGTTAATGCTTAATAAACTCAGAATAAGAATAAAAATAAAATTAATCTTTTTCATAGTTTTTTGTTTGAGTTGATATAAATACATTTTTTCTTTTTTTAGCAACATTTTACAATAGATTCTTCAATCTTTCAGAATGACAATAAAATTATTTTTTATATTTCTTTTCCCAAATCTCATTAGCCTTACTAAATAAATCGTTTGTTAATTGTATAAAAGGCCCCATTTGTATTCTTTTTGGTGAGTTTAGAGTAAATTCTGCAGACTCAAACCCTCCTCTTTTCATATAAATATCAAGAAAAAAATCTTCGGTTAATTTAATTTCTTCATAGCCAGTGTACTTATAACCTTCTTGGTTATCAATCATTTTTTCAATTTCGTGAACTTTATAAAAATTATCAACAACAAAATATCCTGTACTTGTAGCGGGGTCAACATAACCAAAAAGTGATAATTTCATTTTTTCCATTAATCGCTGAATATTATCTGCTTTATTAAAATCATCAGCCCCTTTCATTGTAATTTTATATGCCTTATTTTTTTCAAAATTGAAGCCTGACTCTTGAGCTATACAAGCACTCGAAATAAAAACTAAAAGAATTAAAAATCTTCTCATAATATTAATATTTATTAAAGTAAAAATATTTATTTTTTATTAAATTTAATCTATTGTTTATAACTTATTTCCACAAACTAAATCTACCCTTTATATCATCAACATTTCCAAATTTATCGGTAGCTTTTAATTTATAAAAATACATGTCTTCATCTGATATTTGGCCTGTAAATTTATTTTTTCCATCCCAAGCTACATTATTTCCTTTTGCCTGATATATTGACTGTCCAGTTTTATTAAAAACTTCGAAATCGAAATAATAATCTTGAGAATTTAACACTATTGGGCCAAATTTACTGTTAATTCCAACACTATATGGTTTAAAATCTTTTGGAAATTGTATTGGATGTTTTATTTTAATTTCAATTGATTTAGCAACTGTATCTGAACAACCTAATTTATTAATAGCTATTAATTTAACCAAATAACTTCCATTTAAATAATAATTTCTTGAACAGGTTTCTTCATTTGAAATTGTATCGGTAAAAATCCACTTATTCTTTAGTGAATTAACAGATTCATTTGTAAAATTAACATTATACCCATTAATTTCACTAGTAAATTCGGAAATTGGTGTTTCATTAACTTTAATAATATTTTGACGTAAATTCGGAACAACTGTTTCAGATTTATAATATTTTACAATTAGTAATACTGAATAATTTCCAGGTTTTGAATAAATATGAGTTGGTGATTTTTCGGTTGATATTGAGCCATCGCCAAAATCCCACGAATATATAATAGTATCAGAAATTTCTGAAGGAGAAAACAATACTTTTAATGGTTTGCATCCTTCATAAATATCACAAGCAAAAGTTGCATTAGGCTTTGATTGTTTATTAATAATGTTATTTGCTTTATTATCAACACTATTTACAACAACATTATTTTGCTGTACGCTATTTAAAATTGCTACATTTTCAGATTTTAATAAATTATCATCATTAACCTTTACTTTATTTTCCTTTGTAGAGCTTATATTATTACTTATAGTTTCGTTATTATTAGATATTTTAGTAGAAGTATAATTTTCTGATTTTGAAACTTTATTTTTGCAAACAATAATTTGCTTATCATTAGAATTAAAATACCAAATTATTCCTAAAGTTAAAACAGTTGCAACAGAAATTAGTGCTGCATATCCTAAAAAAGAACTTTTGCCTGGAATTTCATTTTTAAATTTTGCCCAAGCACTATTATCATAAGGATACTCAAACGTATTAAGTTTATCCTTTATAATTTGCTCAAATTCATTACTATTATTCATAATCAAGTTTATCTCTATTTTTTTCGATCAATTCTTTTAATTTAACTTTTGCTTTTGCCAAATTAGATTTCGACGTGCCAATGCTAATATTTAGCGTTTCAGCAATTTCTTTATGTTGCATATTTTCAACTGCAAAAAGGTTAAAAACCATTCTATAAGCAGGCGATAATTTTTGCATTAACTCAATTATTGTTTCAGCTCTTAATTTGCGAAGCGATTCAATTTCTGTGTTATTGTCAGTATCATCAACAATATCATCAAGCAAAAATTCTTGTTCTTGTTTAATGTAAAAATCTTTCCGACTTCTCACAAAATCAATTGCAACATTTACAATAATTCGTCTAACCCAACCTTCAAAAGAACCTTTATTTTCGAAACTCGAAAGTTTAGAAAACACTTTTATTAACCCATCATGCAACACATCTTGTGCTTCTTCGCGATTTCGCGAATAACGCATACAAACTGCAAGCATTTTACCATAGAACGTTTTGTATAACAGCTCCTGACTTTTACGATTGCCTTTATTACAAGATTCTATTAAATCTCTAACAACTTCTTTATTTGTTAAGTCTATCATGCTGTTAAACATTATTAAGACGTTGCCTTTTTAAAGGGGTTGCCTTAATGTTAATTTTTTTAATGTTATTTTTTTTAACAATTAATTTATTGTTCTATTTTTTCGAATTCTTCTGGTCCAGCACCGCAAATTGGACAGGTGTAAGATGAAGGCAATTCGCTAAAAGGTGTTCCTTCTATAATCCCAGAAGTAGGGTCACCTACTTCCGATTCGTAAACAAATCCACAAACCTTACAAATATATTTTTCGTTCATAATTTTAAATGTTAGTAACCTTCAAAAATACTAATTGAAAGGGAATTTCTTTAATAATATTAAAATAAAAAAGTATAAAATAAAAAAGGAACCAATGGTTCCTTTTTTATTTACATTTCTTGTATCATCTTAATTGTTCGATTAACAAGATAGTCTGGTGGGTTTACCGAAACTTTTTCGAAGATATCATCAAATTCACTAAAATTTTCATTTAAATCTATTACTGAACTAATTAATTTTTCTGATGATATATTCTCGCATGTAATTAAAAGAGTAGAATTTTTTTGCATAGGCTATTAAATTTTTAAATTTCATAATACTTATGTAACGCAATATTTTAAAATATATTTTATTAAATTTAAAAATTATTCAATAACAAGATTAATCTTTTTTTCTTCAATAATTTTACGCATATTTATTATTGCATAACGCATTCTACCAAGTGCAGTATTTATACTAACACCCGACTCTTCGGCAATTTCTTTAAAACTCATATCCATAAAATGTCGCATAAGCACAACTTGCTTTTGTACATCAGGTAATTCATTAACAATTCTCTTCAAATTATCTTCAACTTCTTCTTTAATAACAGTTTGCTCTTTATGATTTTCGGAATATTTTTTATGATTAAAAATATCATATTCGTAATCATCTTTCGAAACAGTTTTTAATCTTTTTTCACGACGTACATTATCTATTATTAAATTATGTGCAATTCTCATAACCCAAGCAATAAATTTACCGTCGTCGGTATATTTGCCTTCATTTATTGATTTAAAAACCTTTATAAATGTTTCTTGAAATAAATCCTCAGCAACCTCACGATTGCGAACAACCATAAGTATGTAAGTAAAAACCTTACGTTTATGACGACTGATAAGCTTTTCGATTGCTTGCTTATTTCCTGAT
>JAVHRJ010000339.1:0-15370 GCA_036171595.1 Bacteroidales bacterium | reverse complement strand
AATAAGAACGTAAAAGTTTTTTTCATAGTAAATGTAGTTTAATAAAGCAAAGATAATAAATTACACGAAAAAGCAATATAATTTTATTTAACCCAACAGGTGCTTTGCGATCTGTTGGATATATAAATAGAATTTATTCGTACCTCAACGCTTCAATAGGGTCTAAGCGGGAGGCTTTAATGGCGGGTAAAATTCCAGATACAAGTCCTACAACAAAGCACAAAACAACGCCAAAAATTATCCATAACCATGGAATAACAAATGGGCCATCAGTAAGTAATGATATTAAATTTCCAACAATAATTCCAAAAATAATTCCGAAAACTCCACCAAGTTGGCCAATAAATATTGCTTCAAAAAGAAATTGTTGTTTAATAACCGACGAGTTTGCTCCTAAAGCTTTTCGTGTGCCAATTTCGCGGGTGCGTTCAGAAACAGAAACCAACATAATATTCATTAATCCTATTGATGCACCAAGTAATGTTATAATACCGATTAAAGTTGCGGCAATTGTTACATAACTAATGTTTTCCATAAGCATATTAGCAAGTGTATCGCTTTTAGAAATTTCAAAATTATCTGGTTCGTTTAATTTTAATCTTCGCACAGTTCTAAATAATCCCTCAGCTTCGCTAATAGCAATATCGAGTAAAACGGCCGAAGTGGGCATAATGTTAATTGTGTAACTTTTGTTTTCGTTATAATTTTGACGAGCGTTAGTAATTGGTATAAAACAAATTTTATCGCCAGCTCCGCCCATACTGCTTCCTTTTGCTTTAATAACACCAACAACCTTGTAACGACAGCCACCAAGTAATATAAATTTATCTAAAGGATTCTCGTGTAATCCAAAAAGATTTTTAACTAACTCTTGCCCAATAACAATAGTAAAAGCACCTTGTTGTGCTTCGAGAGGCGAAATATTTCGTCCTTTTTCAATTTCGTAACCCGAAACTGTAAAGTAGTTTTCGTCGATACCAATTACAGAAATATTTGGGTTTGTTTTTTTTGATTTGTATTTTGCAGTTCCTTGTCCCGACGATTTTATTGAGATAGAAACTATAGCAGGAAAATTATAACGTTCTTTAAAGTCTTGAGCCTGTCTATATTCAATATCTTCGTAATCTACGTTTTCGCCATTGCCAGGTCCGTGCGACATCATTTTCCAGCTTGTTAAACGAAAAGTATTCGCTCCAAGGCTGGTAAAATTAGAGTTTAACGAACTTTTTATCGATTCAATGGCTGTTAATATTCCTACTAAAGCCATTATTCCAAAAGCTATAATTAATATTGTTAAAACCGTACGCAGTCTGTTCGATTTTATACTTTCAACAGCAATTTTAAAATTTTCTCGAAATAAAACATTAATTATAGGCACTTTTACAAATTGTTATATTATACTGCAACATTTAATGCTTGCTCAATATCACTAATAATATCGTTGTAGTTTTCAACACCAATTGATAAGCGAACTAACTTTTCTGTAATCGATAATTTTTTACGAGTGTCGCAGTCCACGTCAATATGAGTCATAGTTGCTGGATGTTCAGCAAGACTTTCGGTACTTCCAAGGCTAACGGCTAATTTTATTAATTTTAATGAATTTAAAAATTTAAATGCTTCTTTTTCGCCTCCTTTAATATCAAACGAAATCATAGCTCCATTTGATAAACATTGGCGTTTTAACGTTGCATATTGTTGTGGGTTTTTTTCAGTTATATTTCCCAAATAATATACTTTTTCAACTTTTTGATGAGTATTTAAAAATTCTGCAACTTTTTGTGCATTAATAGCTTGAACATCCATTCTTGCTTTTAAAGTTTCTAAACTTCGTAACAAAAGCCAACCAGTCCATGGGCCTGCCATATTTCCTAAAAATGTACGTAATCCTTTTACTCTTTTTATTAATTCAAACGACCCTAAACATGCGCCAGCAATAACATCGCTATGACCACCAATATATTTTGTGCAAGAATAAAGCACTAAATCGGCTCCATGTTTTAGAGGGTGTTGCCAAAGTGGTCCCATGTAGGTATTATCAACAGCTAAAAGTATTTCGTTTTCGGGAGTCGAAAAATGTTTTGCAATTTGTTTACTTTCTTCAATATCTATTAAATCATTTGTTGGATTAGCAGGTGTTTCAATATAAATTAATTTTAATTTATCGGCTTTCCCCGAATTTTCAATAATTTTTATTAATTCGTCTTTTGTTTGTCCAACCATAAAACCAATAGCTGTAATACCAAATTGAGGTAATATTTTAGTAATAAAGTGATCGGTTCCACCATAAACAGGTGAGCTGTACAATAACAAATCGCCTGGTTTTAAAAATTCTAATAAAACGGTTGAAATTGCAGACATTCCACTTTCAAAAACTGCACATTCTTCGGCTTCATCCCAAAGCGTTAATCTGTTTTCTAAAATTTCGAGGTCTGGATTGTTTAATCGGCTGTATATTAAACCCAATTCTTCACCAGGGTTTGCTTGTCTTATCCCGTATGCAACTTCAAAAAAAGCTTTTCCAGCTTCGGCGTTTTTAAAAGCAAAAGTTGAGGTTTGAAAAATTGGACTTTTAATGGCTCCTTCTGATAAGGACGGTTTATATCCAAACGACATCATTAAACTTTCGGGGTGTAATTTTTTTTCCATAATTATTTTTTTAATATCTTATCATTATGAGCCGTTTGCAAAAAAGATTATTTTATATAAATATTAGATTTTCTGACTTTGCACAAAATGATAATTACTACTTACAATTTATTTAAATTTAAGCCCTAAAGGTAAGGTTAAATTTCAATTTAAAATGTGTTTAAAAATCATAAATTTATTTTTTAATGTATTCTGCTTTATGATTTTTTTTATCAATAATATGCATAATTGCCAAATAAGGGTGTTTTATTATCATTCGAGGACCAGAGTATCGCATAATTTCTTTTACTTTAGCCCTCATATCTTTTGCATAACAGTGAATTTTACAATCGTTGCAAACAGGTTTTTGCTCTCCAAAAACACATTTGTCAATTTTGTTTAAAGCGTATTTTAAAACTAGCTCACAATTTTCGCAAAGTTGTAATTTGCTATTATGATGATGTTTGCAATACATTAAAAGCATCACCTCTATTGTTTTTTTTTCTCTAATAAGTCGTCTTTTATTACTTTGCATGATGCTACAAAAATACTAAAGAATGAGGTTTTATTTTATAAATTTTTTTAATAATTATTACTGTTTTTATAAAACCTTTTACCAACTTTGTGATATCAAAAAAAATATTTTTATGAAAAAAAATTCAAGAGTAATAATGTTTGCAATAATAACAACTTTTGCAGTTGGTTGTGTTAGTAATCAAAATTATAATAACGAGGAAAATATGAATAAAGAATACGATTCGTTGGTAAAAGTTTTTGAGTCGAAAACAATACCATTAATTAAAGAAACAAATTTAGCTTACTGGAGTGCTTCTATATCGGGCAAAGATGAAGATTATAAAAAATCGGCCGATGCAGAAATAGCAATGAACAAAGTATTAGCCGACTCTAAACTTTTTGCCAGTTTTAAAAAGATTAAAGAATCGGGTCAAATAACAGATTCTCTAAAAATAAGAGAATTAAATATGATTTACAATGCCATGTTGCCCAAACAAATTGATAGTACAAAAATGAAACAGATGGTTGAGCTTGGCAATCAAATTGAACAGAAGTTTTCTGTTTTTCGTGCCGAAGTTGATGGTAAAAAGCTATCTGATAACGAAATAGAAGAGATATTATCAAATTCTACCGATTCAAAAAAACTCGAAAACGCTTGGATGTCAGTTAAAAAAATTGGACCAGTTGTGGCCGACGATATTATTAAACTTGTAAAACTTCGTAACGAAGTTGCTAAATCGTTTGGATTTAACAATTATCACGAAATGAAACTTACTCTCGACGATCAAGACCCAAAAGAAGTTTCGGCCTTGTTTGACGAGCTTGATAGTTTAACATCGGGCAAATTTGCTCAGTTAAAAAGCGAGATGGATGATGTTTTAGCAAAACGCTTAGGAATTAAAAAAGAAGATTTAATGCCTTGGCATTATCAAAATCGTTTTTTTCAGGAAGCACCAAAAATTTACAATGTTGATTTAGATAGCTATTTTAAAGATAAGGATATAGTTGCATTAACTAAAGATTATTATGGCGGAATAAACATGGATATTAATAGCATTACTGCTAATAGTGATTTATTCGAAAAACCAGGTAAAAATCAACATGCATATTGCATTGATATTGATAATGAAGGCGATGTAAGAGTTTTGTGTAATGTTAAACAAAATCATGGTTGGATGAGCACAATGTTACATGAGTTTGGTCACGCATCGTACGATAAATATATTGATATCAAATTACCTTATACTTTACGCGAACCTGCTCACACTTTTACTACCGAAGCTATTGCAATGTTAATGGGACGACTTGCTTCAAATGCACAGTGGATACAAGATATGACGAAAATCGATGATAAAGAAAAACAAAAAATTGCCGACGAAAGTTTTAAAATGTTACGTTTAGAGCAGCTTGTTTTTAGCCGTTGGGCACAGGTTATGTATCGTTTCGAAAAAGGATTATACGAAAATCCTGACCAAGATTTGAATAAACTTTGGTGGGATTTGGTTGAAAAATATCAGATGGTAAAACGTCCTGCCGATAGAAACCAACCCGATTGGGCAACAAAAATTCATATTGCAACTTCGCCTTGTTATTATCATAATTACTTATTGGGCGAATTGTTAGCATCGCAGTTAAATAATTTTATTGTTACAAAAATCATAAAAGGAAACGACATTAAAAATCCATCTTATGTAAATAATAAAGAAATTGGAAATTATTTAATTGAAAAAGTTTTTAAACCTGGCCGTAAATACTATTGGAACGATATGATTGAAAGAGCAACTGGCGAAAAACTTACTGCAAAATATTATGCAAAACAATTTGTAGAATAAAATTTGTTTCACAAAAAATATTGATATAAAGTCCTTAATAATATAACATTAAGGACTTTTATTTTTTTGTTATTCATAATGTTATGTTTTTGTAAATAAAAACTATATTTAAACTCATTTGCAATTTAAAAGAAAATATACTTGTCAGTAGCGGCAATATCATATTTCGTCATGCTGAACTTGTTTCAGCATCTGCCTATACACACCCTTAATTCATTAAGGGAGCTAATCCACAAAAGTGTTATTAGTATTATGTTATAACAATGAATATAGCAGTCGGTTTGAGGCTCTCGAAGACTCAAAATTTAAAGTATAGTTGTGATTCGTGTGTCGTCCTGATTTTTTTTAGATTAATAAAATATAAAAAGGGACTATTTAATTCTTTTATATGTTACAAAAGAGTAATCGAAATTGTTTTCGTTGCAATGATGATTTTCGGTTTCAATTTTTTCCCATTCTTTTTCCGATATTACAGGAAAAAACACATCGGCCTCAAAATCTTTATGCACCCATGTTATGTATAATGTTTCTGCAAATTGCAAAAACTGTTTGTAAACCGAGCCACCACCAATAATAAAGCATTCTTCTCTGTTTTTGCAATGTTCAAGAATTTGTGGTATTGAGTATACCATTGTGCAATCAGGAATTTGTTCGCCAGCAACATCTGTTAAAACAATATTTTCTCTACCTGGTAATGGCCTAATCGGTAACGACTCAAAAGTTTTTTTACCCATTATTACTGGGTGTCCCGATGTTATTTTTTTAAAATGTTTTAAATCATCTGAAATGTGCCAAAGTAAATTATTGTTTTTTCCAATCGCATAATTTGATGCTATAGCAACTATTATTGATAAGTTTTTCATTTTTTAAAAATCTGAAAATCGTAATTACTAAATCCTAATTTTTTAATGTAGCCATCTTTTAATATCGTTCATATTTCCAAAAGCAACTATAACATCGTTAGCTTCAAAAACATAATCGGGCGAAACAACTCCAATAATTTTAGTTTTAACTACTGAGTTCCCAACTAAATTTGTGATTTCCCTATCGCGTTTAATAGTAAGAATGTTTACATTATATTTTTTTCTAACGTCGGCATCTTTAATTGACAAGCCAATATATTTTTGAGGAATTACTGCTTCAACTATTCCATAATCGTCAGATAAGTCTAAATAGTCGAGAACATTAGACATGTCAATTTTTTTAACAAAACGTTCGGCAGAGTCTTCTTCGGGGCTTAAAATTTCGATAACACCAATAGCTTCAAGTATTGTTCTATGTATTGGTGAAATGGTTCTACTAACTAATCGTTTAATTTTCATTTTTTTAAGAATAGCAGTAGTTAAAATTGAAGCTCCAAAATCTTCGCCAATAGCAACAAGTACAATATCACATTCTAAAAGTGGGAGTGTTTTTAAGGCCTGGGTATCAGTACAATCGAGCGAAACGGCATAGGTAATTTTGTCTTTTACGTTTTCAACGCGATGAATTTGGCTATCAACACCAATAACTTCGTGCCCAAGAGCTGCTAATTTAATTGCAACTGCAGAGCCAAAATTTCCAAGACCGATAATTATTATTTTCATTATTAATTAATTATAATGTTTTCTTCGGGATATTTATATTTTAATGAAACAACTTTTCTAATAAAAGCAACAAAAATTGTTAATGTTCCTACTCTTCCTAAAAACATTGTAAAAACAAGAACGTATTTGCTTTGTTCGGTTAAAGTGGGAGTTATTCCTGTACTTAAACCAACTGTACCAAATGCTGAAAAACATTCGAATGCTATTTTTAATGTGTTTTCACCTTTTTCGAAAGCTGATACTAATAATATAGAAATACCAATAGCAAGCAGCGATAATAAAATGGTGGCAAAAGCTTTACGTACCGAATCGTCTGCAATTTCGCGACGACTTATTTCTATTCTATCTTTACCACGGGCAATGCTAAAAACATTAAGCAAAGCAATTGCAAATGAACTTGTTTTAACCCCACCACCGGTACTGCCTGGCGATGCTCCAACCCACATTAAAAAAATTGTTAGCAAAACGGTTACTGGTAAAACTGCACCATAGTTGACTGTGTTAAAACCAGCGGTACGTGGGGTAACCGACAAGAAAAAGGCTTCAATTATTTTTCCTTGTAAACTATAAAGTTTAAGTGTGTTGTTATATTCGGTAATAAAAAAAGCTACTGTTCCAAAAACCAAAAGTGCTAATGTTGTATAAACAACAATTCGGGTGTTAATGTTAATAATATTGGGCTTATGAATGTACGATTTTTTAATAAGTTTACGATATAAATTATGTGTATAATGTTTTAATAGTTTATAATAATTTAGAAGTATAGGAAATCCAATTCCACCAAGTATAATTAAAAAGGCAATAACTAAATGTATTGGGTAATTAAATCGTAAACGAACATCATATAACCCTTGCGAAAGTGTCGAAAAACCAGCATTACAAAATGCGGAAACACTATGAAACACAGAAAATTTAATGTTTGACATTTCATTTGGGAAATAAAATCTATTAATACTTGAATAAATAATAATAGCGCCAATAATTTCAATAACAAAAGTAAACATTATTATTTTTAATAAGTTTTTAAAAATGTCACTAATGGTATCATTGTTAATCATATCTTTAATATACATGTTGTTATGAAAAGACTCGTTACCCGAAAAAAACAATCCAAAAAAGCTTGTAAAGGTCATTACTCCTAAACCACCTAATTGAATTAAAACTAATATTATTCCTTTTCCTAAAGCAGTAAAAGCAAATTGTGTGTCAACCGTTGTAAGACCAGTAACACAAACAGCGCTTGTTGATGTAAACAATGCATCAATAAAGCTTATGCCAGATGTTGTTGAATTAGGCAAAAGTAAAAGTCCGGTTCCAATTGTTATTATAAAAAGAAAGCTGAAAATAAATAAAAGTGCTGGATTAAATTTTCCAAGAAATACGAACAAACTTTTTTTAGAAATTTCAACAATAAATAGCGTAATTACAATTAAATAAATAAAAATATAATTTTGTAAGAAAGATAAAATGGGCAAGTGGTTTAAAAACCATGCTGTAAAAAGATACTTTTCAATTAACATTAAACCTAAAAGAAAAAAGAAAAAAACATCGAATGTAATAGCTTGAGGTTTTCGATTATTACCAATATTAAAAAATAATCGAATAATAATTAACACAAAAAATAAATCGGCAACAAATTCGAAAAAAGATTTAATATTTGATTTTATCTCAGGTTGAATACCAAAACCAAAATAATATATCATTAATATTACTCCTATAAGACTTGAAAAAAGAAATAAGTTTTCGGTAAGCTTAAGAATGCCTTTTCTAAATTCTCTAAAGGACTCATTAAAACGAAAAATATATTTTTTAATTTTAAGCATTTTATTTGTACAAAGCGAGGCAAAAGTATTTTAAAAATACTAAAAAAATCAAATTTATTAAAATTTATTTTTTGTTAATAATTTTAAGTAAGTCTTGAACTTCAAAAAAAGTAAAAACAAAGAAACAAATTAAAAAACTTATTGCATTGTTTATTGCAAATTCTTTGTTTAATAAAATTATCACTATTAAAACCCCAATGTTTAAAAATAGTTTTAAACCAGTAAACATCATGTATTTTGATATAAAAATAGCTTGACGCATTTCAGATGCTTTAAAAAGCAAATTGTGAAATAGGAAATATACAGCAAAAAAATATATCGGAATAATCATTATTAATAAACTAAATTTATTTGGAAAACTAAAATAAATGCCACCCGAGGTTATTTCGAACAACCAAGTTATTATTAACAATTTAAATAAAAAAGGTTTTACTAATTTGTTCATTTGTTAAATTTAATAACATCTTTTATTGCAAAATACACAGCTAATGCAACAGAAACAATAGATAACGATAATGTAAAATACGGGAAATTAGTATCAAGCCATTTATCAAGTTTTAAACCACCTATACTTCCAATAGTAATAATAACAGCCATTTGTATAGCTAGTGAAGAGTATTTAGCGTAACTATTTAACTGTTTCTTTTTGTTCAAAAGTTTTTGGGGTTCCAATTCCATGTTGAATTTGATTATCGGACATGTTGCAAGTTCCTGTAAAAGAGGCATTTGGTTCTATTGCCAATTTGTTGGTTATAATATCACCTGAAAATTTTGAAGATGATTTTAATGAAAGTAATTCCGAAACTTTAATTTTGCCTTCTACTTTTCCCGATATATCGGCATTACGACAAGTAATATCGCCACTAAAAATTCCTGTTGAACCAATAACTACCCTACCTTTTGTAACTAAAGTTCCTTTTAAATTGCCGTCAATTCTAATATCGCCCTCACCTTGTATGTCACCAACTATTGATGTCCCATTTCCAATAATGTTTATTGAATTTCCCTGTACTTCGGTTTCGTTATTTCTTGCCATAATTGCTTATTTTTCAAATATAATTAACAAAAATAATAATTCGTATTCACAAAACAATTTTTTATGCTTAATTTCTTTAATTTTATATTTTTTTAATAATAAATTATGGAATTGCTTTTTCCCGATAAATGGATTGATTATGAGTTAATTGACTCAGGTGGTTTTGAAAAGCTTGAGCGTTTTGGTAAATATATTTTAATTCGTCCCGAGCCTCAAGCTGTTTGGGATAAAACTTTAACCGATTCGGAATGGGAAAGTAAAGCACATGTTAAATTTATTCCTCAATCGAGTAACTCAGGCTCTTGGAAAAAATTTAAAAATATGCCCGAACAGTGGGATATTTGTTATAAAATTGATGATAAAAATTTAACTTTCCGACTTGGTTTAACATCGTTTAAACATGTAGGTATATTTCCCGAACAAGCTGTTAATTGGGAGTTTATATATAAAAGTTTAAAAAGTTTTTCGTCGCCACAATTAAAAGTGCTTAACCTATTTGCATATACGGGTGCAGCAACTATTGTAGCAAGTGCTACGGGTGCAACAACTACCCACGTTGATAGTATTAAACAAGTTGTTAATTGGGCAAAAGATAATGCAACAAGTTCTAATATCGAAAATATAAAATTTATTGTTGATGATGCAGTTAAGTTTGTAAAACGCGAAATTAGACGTGGAAATAAATATCATGGAATAATATTAGATCCTCCCGCATACGGTCACGGACCCGATGGCGAAAATTGGAAACTCGAACGAGATATTAGCAATTTACTTAAAGATGTTTTGTTGTTACTCGACGAAAACGAGCATTTTTTAATATTAAACACTTATTCGCTTGGTTTTTCATCACTTATTGTCGAAAATCTTGCTAAAGGAATTTTCCCCAAAAGCGAAAATATTTCTACTGGTGAAATATATTTGCCAGATAATTACAATAAAAAGTTACCACTTGGAGTATTTGTTAAAATTTTAAAAAACAAATAATTAACACCAAATTCTACAAACGCTCGCTTCTAGCGAGTGTGAAATTAAATGAAATACTCACTCGTCAGAGGCGAGCGAGTACCTGAAGATTGTTATTTGTTCATTAACTCTTCAATTTCTTCTAATTCAATAGGTATATGTTGCATTAAATCAACTGACTTTTTGCCAACCAAAATATCGTTTTCGAGGCGAATGCCAAAACCTTCCTCCTTAATATAAATTCCAGGTTCGCAACTTAAAACCATTCCACTTTTAAATTTTACATCGCGGTTACCACAATCGTGTACATCTAAACCAATAAAATGTGAGGTTCCGTGCATATAATATTTTTTGTACAATGGGTTTTCTTTATCCTGCTTTTTTATATCCTTTAATTTTAAAAGATTTAGTTTTACAAGCTCTTCTTCCATCATTAATCCAACGGTTTCGTTAAGTTGGTTTATTGTATTTCCGATTGTAAAAAGTTTTTTAGCTTGATTCATTATTTTTAGTACCGATTTATAAACATCGGCTTGTCGTTTAGTAAATTTTCCAGAAACAGGAACAGTTCTAGATAAATCGGAGGCGTAACCGTTTTTTTCGGCACCAAAATCGAGCAATAACAAATCGCCTTTTAATAATTTACACCTATTAGTATTATAATGTAAAGTTGTTGAATTTATTCCACCTGCAACAATAGGCAAATAAGCATGCGGACATTTTTCGTTTTTAATAAAACTTCGAGTAATTTCTGCTTCAATATCGTTTTCAAATATTCCTGGTTTTATTTTGGGTAAAATTTTAATAAAAGTTTTATGGGTAATATTTATTGCTTCGCTTATAATTTCGATTTCTTTTTTTTCTTTAACCATTCTAATTTCATTAATAAGCGGAACAGCTTTTTCAGTTTTATAATTATTGAATTTTTTTGATGGATATTTTTTAATTATTTTTTTTGAAAAATTATACGATAACGAATAATTTTTATCGTCTGATGCAAATTCATCGCCCAGTTCTAAATAAATAATTGAAATTGTGGAAATTACTTTTTGTAAAACTGTTCCTAACTCGTTTTGCCACATTACATTACTTATTCCAGATATTTCTGAAGCTTCTTTTTTTGATAATTTATGCCCTTCCCAAATTAATGTTTTTTCGTCGTTATAACGAATAAATAATGTTTCGCGAGCAATATTTTTTGAGCTTCCATTGTAAATTAAAAGTGTAGTTTCTTCTTGAAAAATACCTGTTAAATAAATCATATTCGAACTCTGTCGATATTCGTTATACAAATTCCTTGTTCGCATTGATTGTGCTGACGAACAAATTATTAAAAGCGAATTGGGCTTTAATAATTTTGTTAGTTTTTCTCTGTTTTTTTTATAAAGTTCTGTAGCGAATTTGTTCATAATGTTAATTTAGATTGTTTTTAAATTACAAAAAAATATTAGGGTTTGAAAATAATCAATTTAATTACTTATTACTTTCGCAAATTAATATTTGTTACAACAAGAAATTATATAAAACAAAATAATATGAATGGCTTTGTATCTTCATCAATTGGTAAAAAGGTTATAATGAGTTTAACCGGTTTGTTTTTAGTTGTATTTTTATGTTTGCATTTGTTTGTTAATTTACTAACCATTGTCGATTCCGATGGTAGCACATTTAATACTGCTGCACATTTTATGGGTACAAATAAAATAATGTTTGTTATGCAGTTTGTGTTAGCAGCTGGTTTTATTTTTCATATTTTTTATGCAACTTTTTTAACTATGAAAAATCGCTCGGCACGTCCAGTTAAATACGAGGTAAGTTCAAAAAGCGATACTTCATGGTCGTCGCAAAACATGTATTTAACAGGATTTACAATTTTAGCATTTCTTGTTTTACACATTATAAATTATTTTTATAAATTAAAATTTACCGATTTAATTGAAAGTGGAGAAATGAGTGAATATGAGCTTGTTACAAGCATATTTACTGCTCAATATTGGTATTATGGTGTAATATATGTAATAGCATTTATATTATTAGGGCTACACTTAAATCACTCATTTCAATCATCATTTCAAACATTGGGTTTAAATAACTCAAATTGGTTACCACGCTTAAAATTTATTGGAACTTTATATGCAATAATAATTGCAGTAGGTTTTTCAATTATTCCTATTTATTTTTTAATGAAATCATTATTATAAAATTATAATCCATTTAATAATATGGGCAATTTAAATTCGAAATCACCTGATGGACCTTTAAGTCAACAATGGACAAATTATAAAAATCATTGTAAATTAGTAAATCCATCTAACAAAAGAAAATTAGATATTATTGTTGTTGGCACTGGTTTAGCAGGAGCTTCGGCAGCTGCTACCTTAGGAGAACAAGGATATAATGTAAAAATATTTTGCTATCAGGATAGTCCTCGTCGTGCGCATAGTATAGCTGCTCAGGGTGGTATAAATGCTGCAAAAAATTATCAAAACGATGGCGATAGTGTTTATCGTTTATTTTACGATACAATTAAAGGAGGCGATTATCGTGCTCGCGAATCAAACGTTTATCGTTTAGCCGAAGTAAGTAACGCTATTATTGATCACTGTGTTGCACAAGGTGTTCCATTTGCTCGCGATTACGGTGGCACATTAGAAAATCGTTCGTTTGGTGGTGCTCAGGTTTCACGAACTTTTTATGCACGTGGACAAACAGGTCAACAACTTTTATTAGGTGCATACCAATCATTAAACCGTCAAATTAAAAAAGGCACAGTTACAATGTTTAGCCGTCGCGAAATGCTTAATTTGGTTGTTATTGATGGAAAAGCTAGAGGAATTATTGTAAGAAATCTGGTTACAGGCGAAATTGAAAGACATTCTGCTCATACAGTTGTTTTAGCTACTGGCGGATATGCCAACACGTGGTTTTTGTCAACAAATGCAATGGGTTCAAACGTTTCAGCAGCTTGGCAAGTTTATAAAAAAGGAGCATATTTTGCAAATGCATGTTATACACAAATTCATCCTACTTGTATTCCTGTTCATGGTGACTATCAATCGAAATTAACTTTGATGAGTGAAAGTTTAAGAAACGATGGAAGAATTTGGGTTCCTAAAAATTTAGAAGATGCAAAAAAATTACAAAAAGGCGAATTAAAGGCTAATGATATTTCAGAAGAAAATAGAGATTATTATTTGGAACGTCGTTATCCTGCTTTTGGAAATTTAGTTCCTCGTGATGTTGCTTCAAGAGCTGCAAAAGAGCGTTGTGATGCTGGTTATGGCGTAAATAATACTGGATTAGCTGTTTTCTTAGATTTCTCTGATTCTATTAAAAGATTAGGAAAATCTGTAATTGAAGCACGCTATGGTAATTTATTTCAAATGTACCAGAAAATTACAAACGAAGATCCTTACACAACTCCAATGATGATTTTCCCAGCTGTTCATTATGCAATGGGTGGATTATGGGTAGATTATAACTTAATGACCTCAATAACAGGATTATATGCCTTAGGCGAATGTAATTTTAGTGACCATGGTGCAAATAGATTAGGTGCTTCTGCATTAATGCAAGGTTTGGCCGATGGGTACTTTGTTATTCCTTATACAATAGGCGATTATTTATCAAACGAAATTAGAACTCCTCGTATTTCTACTTCTGCAAAAGAATTTGATGATGCAGAAAATGAAATTAAAAATAAAATTGATAAATTATTTTCAGTAAAAGGTAACGAAACTGTCGATTATTTTCACAAAAAACTCGGAAAAATAATGTGGAATAATGTTGGAATGGGTCGTAACGAAGCAGGTTTAAAGCAAGCACTCGAAATTATTCCTAAAATCCGCGAAGAGTTTTGGAAAAATGTTAAAATTTCAGGAGCTCAAAATGAACTTAATCCCGAATTAGAAAAAGCAATGAGAGTTGCTGACTTTTTAGAATATGGCGAATTAATTGCTCGCGATGCTTTACACAGAAAAGAATCGTGTGGTGGACATTTTCGCGAGGAGTCTCAAACAGAAGAAGGTGAAGCTAAACGTGACGACGTAAATTTTGCTTATGTAGGAGCGTGGGAGTATAAAGGCGAAGATGCTGAACCTGAATTACATAAAGAACCTTTAGAGTTTAAAGAAATAAAATTAGTTCAACGTAATTATAAATAACGTTTGTCAATAAATTAAAGAAAAAAATTATGAATTTAACTTTAAAAATATGGCGACAAGCTTCAGCAAAAGCAAGTGGCAAATTCGAAACATATAAAATTACCGATATTTCAACCGAAAGCTCTTTTTTAGAAATGTTAGATGTTCTTAATGATAAGCTTATTAGAGAAAATATCGATCCAGTTGCTTTTGACCACGATTGTCGCGAAGGAATTTGTGGTATGTGCAGTTTGTATATTAATGGTCGTCCGCACGGACCAGACGAAGATGTAACAACTTGCCAATTACACATGCGAAAATTTAAGGATGGTGATGTTATAACAATTGAACCTTGGCGTGCAGGTTCGTTTCCTGTTGTTAAAGATTTAATTGTTGATAGAAATGCTTTTGATAAAATATTACAAGAAGGTGGATATATTTCGGTAAATGCAGGTTCTGCTCAAGATGGAAATAGCATATTAATACCTAATAAGTATGCTGAGCTTTCAATGGATGCTGCAGCTTGTATTGGTTGCGGTGCTTGCGTTGCTGCATGTAAAAATTCTTCTGCAATGTTATTTCTTTCAGCTAAAGTAGCCAACCTTGGTTTGTTACCTCAAGGTCGTGCCGAAGCCTCAACTCGTGTAAAAGCTATGATTGCTAAAATGGATGAATTAGGTTTTGGTGCTTGCACAAATACTGGTGCCTGCGAAGCTGAATGCCCTAAAAATATTTCTATAGCAAATATTGCATTTATGAATCGTGAGTATTTGTGTGCAACAATTAAAGAATAAATTTTTAGACTAAATATAAAAAAAGCCCAACAAAATTTGTTGGGCTTTTT
>JAVHRJ010000338.1:0-3161 GCA_036171595.1 Bacteroidales bacterium | reverse complement strand
ATTTACACTTAAAAAGGCAAGTAAAAAATAAATTCTAAATTGTTTTAACATTAGCCAACTTTTTAATTAATATTTCAATAATTGATTTCATTGCAAAAGTATATAGTAAACGCTATTTCATTCTTTATAAAATTCATAAGCTACCCGTATGTTAAGCGATTTATATCTGAAGTCTTTCGTTTAAGAATAATTTCCAAAAAAAATATTTTGTATTTTCTTCATTTTACTTGAATGTTAGTAGGTATGTAAAATTTTCTTTGCAAAAAAACAATCCATTAAGTAAAGCTGCTCTGTAATTTTATATAGAATGGTATAATTTATAAAATTTGTTTTTTGTTTCGCCAATTTGAAGTACAAAAATTAGTGTCATTTTTTTAATAAATATTTTTTTAAGAATAATTTCAAATACAAAAAAAAACCATCGAAAATTCGATGGTTTTTTTTAAATTAAAGACTAACTAAAGAGTCCGCAAGTAGTTTACTAAATTCCAACGATCATTATCGGCAGGAATTGTGCTTTTATATTTTGGCATTTTTCCAAATCCTGTATTTATTTTGTAAAAAATAGCACCATCAGTTTGTGCTTTAAAAGCAGGAGTTGTTAAGTTACCAGGATTAGTTTTCTTGCCGTCAGCACCATGACACATTTTGCATTTTGCAGTGAAGGTTGCTAATCCGGCAGCCACAGAAGCTGGGGTTTTGGCAACTGGGTTTGCAACTTTTGTGTTTTCAGCAGGAACAGGCCATTCCGTTCCATTAACGAATGAGTACATACAAAATGCTACTCCAAGAACCAAGGCGCTTAAGCCCATAAATTTAAATTTTGTTTTCATTTGATTTTCTCCTTTATTTTTTAATTAATAATTTGTTATCACTATAATTCACATTAAACAACTATTATGCCATTATTATTTTGCTGGTTAGTTTTTGTAAAATTTTAGAATCAATCGTAGCGTTTTTTTACTTGAGCAAATTTAATGAATCAATTATTCATAAAAAGCAATAAAATCAATTATTCTAAAAAATCGACTATTTTTAATTTTTACTATTATTAAATAAATGTAGATGTGTAAAATAAATAATAAACATAATAATTGTAAAAAGTATGATTAATAAAAAATAGCATGATTCGATTTATAACAAATATGGTGAAAAATACGATTTGATAACACATAATATTCATGCTAAATCGTGTATTATACGATATTGAAAATTTATTAAAGTGTTTTACTTTGTATTTTTTTTAAACGGGGGAAAAGTGTACGTGCTGTTTTCTGTCAAAGTTTTCCAGAAACGACTTTAATTGTGAAATAACAGAATATTAAAATTATAGTTAAATAAAAAAAGCTACTTGTTTTCAAGTAGCTTTAAAACAGAAATAATGAAAAAATTACTTTTTAAAGTTCCAAAGTCTAGTAATATTAAATCCGAAAAGGAATTCAGTTTTAGTAAAATCATTTGTGTTGTTGAACATATTGTCGGAATTCAGGATACCGTTACCTGTTCCAAGAAATATTTGGAAGCAATGTGCAAAGGTCGCAAATTCAACACCGATACTCAGCAATGGTTTTATTTTGAAAGCAGTATCTTGTTTGGTGAATTGATGATCATATCCAAAAATAATGGAACCGGTAGGAGAGAACTTAACTCTACCTGTTAAAGCAATACCGATAACATCATTTTTTAACAATGAATCGTCCACCATATTATAGTGCGTAAAACTGGGAGCAATTTGAACGGATATTTTTTCGCTAAACTTACGGGCAATTATCAACTGATTAAAATAACACATACGATCTGCAAATTTTAGAGTGTCGTATTTATTTCTACCATCCATCGCTGCAACACCATAATAAGTAAGAGATAGCGGCATACTTCCGGATTCAGTTTGACGAAGAATAGCAGCTTTAATGCTAAGGTCTTGTAATGATTTCATTCTAGTTGTTCCAAAACCAAGTTGAATTCGGTCGTTTACGGAATAGTTTAAACCGAGTCTGATGTTTGATGAAGAATAAATTCCAAACATATCGTAGTGAACACTATTTACTAACCCAAACCTATGTAATATAGAAAACTCAAGTGTTTTGGCCGGTTGTACAACTACTGTTTGGTCATCGATCAGATATCCGCTATCAAAGGTGACTGTTACCGGAACATTTTCTTTTTGTGTTTTAGTGCTATCTTGAGCAAATGATTGGCAAGCAAAAAATACCATCAACAAACTAAAAGCAAAAACTGTTTTTAAAGATATTTGTTTTATATTCATTTTGTAATTTATTAAAGTTTTCGAATAATGATTAATTGTCTTTTGCTCCTTGGTCAATCCATCCTTTGATATCTTGAACAACTACTGGAGTTAGTGTTTTACCATTATGAACCCCATTGTTCTTGAATTTTGTGTAAAATGGACTTCCATCAGAATTGTTCGGAGTAACTGCTGGTGTAGTGGAAGATTTCAAGCTAGCTATTACTGCTGAAGAGTTCCCAGAAAGTGTTAATCCTCCTGCGCTACCATGACAACCTGTACATGAATTAGCAGCAAATATTGGGTAAATAGCTGTCGAAAATAGGATGTCAATGTTTGGATTAGGAGGTGGAGGTAAAGGTGCAGTCGGGAATGTTTCGTACTCGCATGAAGCAAGAGTAGTAGTTATGATTATCAGAAGCCAAAAAAATGTTTTCATAGTTTTATACTTTTATTATTTATTGATAATTTTTTATGTTTTCAAAATTACAAATTGGAACTTCATTGAAAAATGATTTTTTCACAATGGAAATAAATGGTAAAAGATTTTAAAACTGTAATAATTAATAATTTTCATATTAAATAAATTTAATTTAAGTTGAATCATTAATTATTTACGAAAAAAATATTTTTCGTCATGCTTTAATATTAAAAAATCGCTTAATAACTTAACGATTCCGAACGGAATCGAAAATAGTTATAGCCATATCGAAAAAAATACGATTTAATGAAAATAAAAAAAGCCACCTGGTTTTTCAGATAGCTTTTTTTAAAAGGATTACTATAAATTACTTTTTAAAGTTCCAAAGTCTGGTAATGTTAAAACCAAAAAGTATTTCGGTTTTTGTAAAATTATTTGTATTGTTGAACATATTGTCGGAATTCAGGATACCGTTACCTGTTCCAAGAAATATTT
>JAVHRJ010000337.1:0-15413 GCA_036171595.1 Bacteroidales bacterium | reverse complement strand
CATTCCTGAATAAAATTTCACATCTAAATCAGTATTTGTCGAAGCATATTTTTTTTCGTATTCAAAAATTACAGCAAAAAATGCCGATATTGCCATTATCTCCCATGAAATTAAAAATGCAATACTGTTTTGTATTACACATGTGCTTATAAGTGTTGCATGGGTTAATATTAATACAATAAAATGTAATGTTATGTTGTTTTTTTGTTCTTTATAAGCTTTCATATAAAATATTCCGTAAAAGCTTCCCGAAACAAAAATTAAATTAAAAATAAGTATAAACCAACTCGAAAGTGCATCAATTTGAATGCGAATAGGGCCAGTTATTATACTTCCTGGAAATGTGTAATTAAATGTTTCGCCAAATAAAGAATTTATTGCAAAATAACTAGATATAAAAGCCTCAAAAATAATAGTAGTATATAATATTATATTTTTCCATTTCATTTTTAAAAATGGAATAGTTAATATTGCTATAAAAGGTATAAATATATATGTGTATATTAAATTCATTTAATAATATTTAGTACTGTTATTAATAGTACAACAACAATAAATAATATCCCATATAAAACATACGATTGCGTTCTTCCATTTTGAAAAAATAAAAAATAGTTTGCAGAATAAATAATTCTATTTAAAATTTTTCCAATAATTTTAAATTCAAAAAAATCTTTATAGTGCGATGTGTAATTTCTTTGTACTGGGAATATCTCATTACCATTAAGTTCATTAAATTGTTTTCTTTCAATAAGTAAAAAATTAAAAATTTTACCTAATGGTTTTGAAAATGATTTTCCAGTATATTGCATTTTGTTATTTGGCGCAACATATCCACAACCCCATGTAGAATTACTAACTTGCGGACTATTTTTAGTAAAAAATGCACGTATTGCCCATACAACAGTTATTAATAATATAAATAATGCTGAGAAAATACTAATAGTTGAAATACTCTGCGAATAATTAATAAAAGTAACAGGTTCAACGTTTATATTAGAATCAAATAATTTTGATAACAATATTCCCAATGGTTTTAAAAATATTTGTGGTAAAAATGAAACACATAACATTAAGCCAACAATTAAATATTGTGGAATAAGCATTAATAATGAAACTTCGTGTGGTTTATTATGAAATTTTTCGTGTTCGTTTCCTAAAAATATTGCACTAAAAGATTTTGTAAAAGTTATAATTGAAAGTCCCCCTATTATGCTTAATCCTGCAAATGCAATAATTAAAATACTTATCTGGCTAATACTTTCTACTTTAATTCCCTCTAAAAATCCATTATAAATAATAAATTCCGACACAAATCCATTAAAAGGTGGCATGCCACCAATTGCAATTGCACCAATTAAAAATAGTATAGCAGTTTTAGGCATACTTTTTATTAAACCGCCTAATTTCTCCATATCTCGTGTATGTGTTTGTTGATATACAGAGCCAACTGAATAAAAAAGTAAAGACTTAAACAATGAGTGGTTAAGAACATGTAATAACGCACCACCAAAACCTAAATAATATAACAACAATGAACCATTGCCTATTCCCATTAGTCCTAACCCCATTCCTATCCCAATAATTCCGATGTTTTCGATAGTGCAATATGCAAGCATGCGCTTAAAATCACGATGAATTGATGCGTTTAAAATTCCGTAAACACCAGTAAATACTGACACACTAAGAACAATTTCACCTAACAAAGTATAATCTGATTTTAAATATGTAATAATTCTAAATATGCCATATATTCCAAGTTTTACTATTACGCCCGACATAACACCCGAAACGTGCGATGGTGCTGCAGGATGTGCATGTGGTAGCCAACTATGAAAAGGCACAAAACCAGCTTTCAATCCAAATCCAATAAAGAAAATTAAGAATAACCAAATGTTTGAATTTGTATTAAAATATGTGCCAATTGCTTCAAAATTAAACGATCCGGTTTCAAAATAAACCCAAATAAACCCAATAGTTAAAAAAATTACGCTTATGTGCATTTGTACTAAATAATTCATGCCAGCTTTTAGCGTTTTAGGATTATTGTGATCGAATATTACCAATAACATTGAGGATAACGACATAATTTCCCATACAACTAAAAATACAAATCCTTGTTGTACTATACAAACCCAAACCATTGATAAATGAAATAAAATATACCATATATAATGAAGTGTGAGCTTTGAATTAGTTGCAGTATATGCTTTTAAATAACCCTTTCCATAAATAACTCCAGTTAATGATGTGAAATTAATTATTAAAATAAACCAAGCCGATAATCCATCAATTCGTAAAGGAATATTTCCCCAAAAATTTCCAGCATTAAAATTTAAATTAATAACATTTCCACTAATAGCATTAAATGCTATTATACTTGTTGCTATTACATTTAAAATTACTGCAAAAATTGTTATTGTAGATTTATATTTTAATGGAACAATAGTTAAAGTAAAAATTGTAAAGGCTGTAATAATTAGCGAAATATTTAAAAAAAATGCACTCCCTACCATTTCCATTCTTTATAGTTTTTAATAAATTAAAATTTTGCAAAGGTATGGAAAATTTAATAAATATTTTTGAGTAGAATCAAAATAAATATTGATATATATCAACTTATTTAATGATTTGTGTTATTTTTGAAAAAAATATTTTTTATGGATAGCACATTCCCAATCGATAAATTTACATCTACAAGTAATTCTATTTTTGAAAATATTTCAACAGAAGTTAAGGAAAAACTTAAAAAACTAATGGTTGAGAAAACATATAAAAAGGGACAAATAATATTTTTAGAAAATTCATTTCCAGCAGGAGTGTATTATTTAAATGAAGGTTTAATTAAAAAATATAAAACAGATAATTTAGGCAAGGAACATGTTTTATATTTATGTACCGATGGCGAACTGCTTGGTTATTCATCCTTGTTATGTAGCGAAGCTTACCCAGATTCTGCGGCTACTCTTGAAAGTTCAAAAATAAGTTTTATTCCTAAAGAACTTTTTTTAAATACTATTTATTCTTCAAATGAATTAATGGTTAATATTTTGTCGAGTTTAAGTCACGAGTTTGGAGTTATGGTAAATAGTGTTACAGTTTTTGCACAAATGACAGTAAAGGAACGACTTGCATTAATATTATTAATTCTTGCTGCAAAATTTAAACAACGAAACATAGGAAAAATCGAAATTGTGTTATCTCGCGAAGACTTAGCTAATATGGTAGGAACAGCAATTGAAACGCTTGTAAGACTTTTACATGTGTTTAATCAAGATAAATTAATTGAACTAAAAGGAAAAAAAATTATTGTTTTAAATTCAAAAGAGTTAATAAATATTTCTAGGTTTTATTGATTTAAAATGAAGTTAATGCTAATGAATTAACTCGTATTTGCTTTCGGTTAATATAAAAAAAATATTTTTGTAGCAAGGTTGAATTTTTTTATTTAGAAAGTTTTTGATAAAGTTAAGCATTAATAATTTTTTAATTTTTTTTCTTATTTAATGTTACTAACACTATACCAGATACAGTTAAAACACCACCAACTACTTGAATCCAAATTGGCCACAAGCCTAATAATACGAATGCGAAAATTAAAATAACAAAACTTTTTGATGCTTGTATTATCATTACTTTTGATGCTGAAATATATTTAAGTGCAGTGTATTGTGCGTAAGCACCCAAAAATGGGCCAACAAATGCTCCGTACATAGCTATAATTAATGCTTGAGGTGGAAAAGTAAAATTTTGATTTAATGTAAATATTGCTATAACAGAGAATACAAATAATGCAAATACTCTTGTTATTGAAAGTAATTCGGGTTTTATTTGATTAATGTTTTTTTTCGCAATAATTACATTAATTGAAACAGCAATAGCCGAAATTAATACATACTCACTACCTGCAACAAAAAGTTTATCAATATTTAACGTCCATTTAAAACTAACTAAAAAAGCTCCTATTAATGCTATTAATATTCCAATTTTTTCTAAAGTATTAAATTTTTCTTTTAGTAACAATATGCCCAACACTACAACAAGTGCAGGAGAAATGTTTCCTAAAAACGATACTATTGCTGGATTTTCGACTAGTTTTATAGCTTTAAAAAATGCAGTTGTTGCAATTATTTCAAGTATAGCAAAAATTGATAGAACAAAATATGTTTTTTTAGGTAAAAAAAATAAAGTTTTGTATTTACCGCTAATAACAATTGCCGAAGAGTTATAAATTAAACCAAAACCATACCACAAAATACCAAATTGAAAAACAGTAATGAATCCTAAAATATATTTACTCGAAAAATAAGTATTTGCAGCAGTAAAAACAGAAATTAACGATAAAACATAGCCTTTAAGTTGCAAATTGTTATTAAACATTAATCCATTTTATTTATTCTACTTTTTATTAATTCAGAAGCTTCTTCAAAACCAGGTTTTCCTAGTAATGCAAACATGTTTTTCTTATAAGCTTCAACGCCCGGCTGGTCAAAAGGGTTTATGTTAATTATGTAACCACTAATACCACAAGCCATCTCGAATAAATAAATAAGTTGACCAATATAATTTTCGGTAAGTTTTGGTATCTCAAATAAAATATTTGGCACACCGCCATCAACATGAGCAAGAAGAGTTCCAAGTTGAGCCATTTTATTTACATAACTAATTGGCTTATAACTTAAAAAATTAAGCCCATCGGAATCGTTAGCTTCGTGCGGAATAGCTAAACTATTACGAGGTTCAGAAATTGATAATACAGTTTCAAAAATAATTCGTTGACCCTCCTGAATATATTGTCCCATAGAGTGCAAATCGGTAGTAAAATTAACACTTGCAGGAAAAATTCCCTTACCTTGTTTTCCTTCACTTTCGCCATAAAGTTGTTTCCACCACTCCGAAAAATTCTGCATTCGTGGAGTAAAATTAACTAAAATTTCTATTAGTTTACCATTGTTATACAAAGCATTACGTGTAGCAGCATAAATTGCTGCAGGGTTTTTATCAAAAGATACTTTTGGTCCAGTTAATTCCATCATGTGTCGTGCACCTTTAACTAACGCAAAAATATCGCCACCAGCAACAGCAATAGGTAACAAGCCAACAGGGGTTAATACAGAATATCTACCTCCAACATCATCGGGTATTGCAAAAGTTTTATAGCCTTCATTTTTAGCTAAATCGAGCAAAGCACCTTTTCGTTCATCGGTAATAGCAACAATTCTTTTGCGAGATTCTTCTTTGCCATATTTAGTTTCTAAATGATGTTTTAATAATCTAAAAGCAATTGCAGGTTCGGTTGTTGTTCCAGATTTTGAAATAACTGTAACAGCATAATCATAATTTTCGAGAACCTCCATTAACTCGAATAAATAATCTTCACCAATATTTTGACCAGCATATAAAACAATTGGATTTTTTCTATCGGGCAACAATGCATTAAAATTATGCGAAAGCATATCAATTACAGACTTTGCTCCAAGATACGAACCACCTATTCCAACCACTACCATAATATCAATTTTACTTCGTAAATTCTGAGCTGTGTCATGAATATCTTTTAACAAATGTTCTGAAATTTTTTCGGGTAAGTTAACCCAACCTAAAAAATCATTACCCTTGCCAGTTTTTTGGTATAATGCATCAACATTATTTTTTGTTTTTTCAGCATATTTCATTATTTCATTTTCCGAAACAGTTGCAAAAACCTGGTCAATACTTAAAATTATAGGTTCCATAAATTATTTTAAATTATTTGTTAAAAGTTTAATTTCAACCGAAGGAGAATGCCTTTCGTATAAAATTCTATATAAAGCTTGGGTAATTGGCATGTCAATATTTTTTTCGCGACAAATTTCAGAAATACTATTAACAGCAAAATAACCTTCTGCAATCATGCTCATTTCTAATTGGGCTGATTTTACAGTATATCCTTTTCCTAACATTGTGCCAAATGTTCTGTTTCTACTAAATTGCGAGTAGCTTGTTACTAACAAATCACCTAAATAAACATAATTTAATAAATTTCTATCTGAAGGAGCTACTATAGTTAAAAATTTTTGTATTTCGCGAATTGCATTTGAAACTAATACTGATTGAAAATTATCGCCATACCCTAACCCATGGCAAACACCAGATGCAATTGCCATAATATTTTTTAATATTGTTACATATTCAGCACCGATAACATCATTAGATACAATTGTTTTAATATATCTACAATTTAACATTGTGCACATTTTTTCGGCTAAATTATCATTTGATGACAATACCGTTAAATATGTAAGCCTTTCTAAGGCTACTTCTTCGGCATGAGATGGACCTGACACAAAACCTAAATTAGAAAACGGAACATTATATTGTTCATTTAAAAAACTACAAACTGTTTTATTACACGAAGGTATCATACCTTTTGTAGCCGAAAAAATAAATTTATTTTTAAAATCATATTCGGTTAATCCCTCAAAACTTTGCTCAATAAATGCAGAAGGTAGTATTATAAAAATAATATCCGATTTTTGAATAACTTCTTTTGTGTTTGAAATTACATTAACAACTGTTAAATCTATTTCAACATCGCTTAAATATGTTGGGTTATGAGCAGTTTCTTTAACTTGTAAAGCCATTTCAGGATCTCTTATAAGCCAATTTATTTTACTAATATTTTGTTGAAGAATTTTTATGATTGCAGTTGCCCAACTACCCTCTCCAATTATTCCAATTTTATGATTATCAGACATGTTTTTTTTATAAATTCAATTTTTAAACGTAATAAATTTTTTAGAAAATTAAGTACTCATTTATAAAAAGAAATTAACCATTATGTAACCAAAAATTTAATTTAAAAACACATAGCATTATACTATATATAAGTTAATTATATTTCTTATTTATATTTAGAATTTGTATAAATAAAAATATTATGTAATTTAGCAACTGTAAAAAGGTTGAATTATGACAAAGAAAAATATAAAACAAATTGTTAGTCAATTATTTACTGGATATTTAGAGCGAAATGGGCATCGTAAAACGCCTGAACGTTATGCGATTTTAGAAGAAATTTATTCGCAAAATGAGCATTTCGATATTGAAACGCTTTACATTCACATGAAAAATAAAAATTATAGAGTTAGTAGAGCTACACTTTATAATACAATTGAACTTTTACTTGATTCTAATTTAGTTATTAAACATCAGTTCGGAAAAAATATTGCACAATTCGAAAAAGCTTACGCTTGTAGACAACACGATCATTTAATTTGTGTGAAATGTGGCAAGGTTACCGAATTTTGCGATCCGCGTTTACATGAAATTTTAAAATCGGTAAAAGATAATCAACAATTTGAACCAGAATTTCATTCGCTTTACATATATGGCACATGTAAAAGTTGTGCTAATTAAATCCCTTAAATATATTTATTAATATTTTTTCTTCGTTTTCCCAACACAAATCTTTTGAAGCGATATTTATATTTTCTTTCCAAATGTTTCGTTCGTTTTCATTATTGAGCATATTGTTAATAATTTTGGAAAGTTTTAGAGGATTTTTTTCGTTTGTACAAATACCTATTTTATATTTATCAACTATATTTTTCATTTCGGGAAAATTTGAACAAAGTACAGGAACTCCGGAATTAATATAATCGAATATTTTATTTGGCAACGAATAATAATAATTTAACCCCAAATTTTCTTCTAACGAAATTCCCAAATGTGCAAATTTTGTATAATTAGCTAAATTTTCGAATGATATTTTTCCTGTAAAAAAAACTTTTTCGCTAACATTCTCTTTTAACACTAACTCCTTTAATTGTTCTCTAATATCACCATCGCCAATTATAACAAAATTCACATTATTTAAATATTTTACAGCTTTTATAACAGTTTCTATTCCTCTTCCAATATTTAACGCTCCTTGATATATTATTATCTTTTTATCTTTAGGAAACATTTCTTTGTTTTGTAACAATACCTTATTGCTATTTGTTGGAACATTTCTCACAACAGAAAATCGTATCTTATATTTTTTATAGTATTCGTCGGATATAGATTGACACACTGTATAAGTATATTTTAATTTAGGAACAATTGTTTTCTCGATTTTTTGCCAAACACTACGAACAAATTTCCGATTAATAAGTTCTGGAATTTCTGTATAATACTCGTGGCTATCATAAACTAAAATTTTACACCTTATTTTTGAAACAAAATAATTTGCCATAAGTGTATCAAGATCGTTTGCTAACAAAATATCGAATTTACAGAACATTAAAATAAAAAAAAGTCGAATATTATATTCGGCATAAAAAAGAAATCCTTTATTGAAAATTAATTTTATTCTTTTAATTTTATAATTTCTGTTTACTGGTAACGATTTTTTTAATTTTCGGCCAATAAGTAACACACTAAATCCCATTAAATTAAGACTTGTACAGACTTTATGTACCCTATTATCAGAAACAAGGTCATTTGTTACAGAAACAACAATTCTTTTCAAAAAATAATTTTTGAGGTAAAAATATAAAATTTATAGGTTAAATGATAACTTTTACAATTACTTTACTTAAACAAATTTGTAAAAAGTATTTTTGCAACGCCCCAATTTATTTTATTTACACAATATTTCATAGGGGAATCGAAACATCCAGTAATTAAGCCGGCGCATTTTAATTCTTTTAAGCGTTCTATTAATTCTGGACTTTGTAACTGTAAATCTGAAAAAATATCGGCACTCGTACAACAAGCTTTTGAAGCAGAAATTTTTTCAACAATAAAAACATTTATAGGATCGGAAAGAGCTTTACAATAAATTGCCATTTGCTCTTGATGACTAGATATAACAGGCTTTCTATAATTAGTTCCACAATAATTAAATAATGCATCTTTTAGTTCAGAAGAAGATGGTAACTCTCCATCAAATAAAGTTTTATTATTAATTATAATTGTGGGTGTTAATACATTACCAAAAGTTTTAATTTTTTCAAAATCAGTAATTATTTCAATATTTGCGTTTATATTTAAATTAAACACAGTTTGTTCAACCATTTTGCCTAATGCTTGACATTTTTGACAGTTATTGCTTAAAACATATATATTAACACATTTTGACACCATAAAAAATTAAGATTATTAATTTGTAAAATTAATAAACCTAATGTTAATATAATCGCCTAAATATATGTTATTTAACATTGATATTTGCTATAAAATAAAACAAGCATTGTTTTATTTTTCTAAACAAGTAGCAAATTCTTTAATCATCTTAAAATTTTTTTCAATTGCAGTACCAATAACAGCAATATCGGCTCCATTATTAAAAATATTTTTTAGCTGATTGGCTGTAGATATTCCTCCACCAACAATTAAAGGAATAGAAATATTTTTTTTAACTTCTTCAATAATTTTAATATTAATTGGATTAGCCGAACCACTTCCATTTTCTAAATAAATAAATTTTAACCCAAGCATTTCGCCTGCCATTGCTGTTGCAATTATTAAATCGATTTTATTAGCTGGAATAGCTGTTGTATTACTAATGTATTCGGTTGATGAAACTGTGCCTGAATTAACTAAAATATATCCGGTAGGTAAAGTATTAATTTTATATTTTTTAATAATTGGTGCCGATATAACATGTTGACCAATAAGATAATCTGGATTTCTTCCCGAAATTAGTGAAAGCAATAACAATCCATCGGCAAATTGTGATAATTGAAATGGGCTCCCTGGAAAAAGCACAACTGGAAGTTTTCCATAGTTCTTAAGGCCTTTAACAAATTCATCAACGGGTTCAGAAACTAAACTTCCGCCAACAAAAATAAATGAGTAACCACAATTATACGCTTCTTTAGCAATTAATTTAGCTTTAGATATTGACGTTTTATCAGGATCAATAAGTAATGCTAACTTTTTTTTATTATTATTAAATTGCGATAGTAATTTCATTTTAATTAAGCATAATTATTACAAACCTATAAAAAATAAACAAAAATTAAAAAAATACCAGCCTATAATTATTCTGCCAACCAAACAAAAACACTATTTGCTTGTTTATAGACCTGCAATTCAACTGCTTTTATTTTTTTATCATAAATTATTTCTGCTTTTATAATAGTATCATTTAAATTAAATTTTTTAACAATAATTTGTGATGGAAAATCTAAATATAAATCGGAATATTTATAAATTGCCTCTTTAGCACACCAAATAACATATAACATTTCCGTTTTATTCTCAGCTAATTCGATATATTTTTTTTCAGATTTATTTAAAAATTTATGCGAAATTTTATGAATTCGAGGGGTTATCTCTTCAACATCAATTCCCACTTTTTTATTTTTACTTAATATTATACTTACATATTTATTTGAATGTGAAATACTGATATTTTCACTTTTATTTAATAATACAGGTTTATTTAATTTGTTATAGCAATATGTAGTGGTTAAATTAAAAATTTTTTCGAGTAAAAGATGGATAGTAAACCATTCGTTTTTACGTTTTATGCTTTTAAAATTTGGGGGCTTGATTTTTGAAGATAAAATTTCAAATTCATTTTCTTGTATTACTATTGGACAAAAGGCTACAATGTAATTGCTATTATTAATAATTTGAAAATTTTGCATAAATTATTTCCAACGCAAAGTCTCAATTAAATGAGTTATATCTTGTTCAATAAAATTAACAATAGGAGCTAAACTATCTTTGTTTGGTCTAACTTCAAAATATAAAGCACCTCTAACAAAATGCAAAGTGCTATCGGTTAAATAAAACTGAATATTTGACGCGGCATTTCCTTTTATCTCATACAAAGTTCCGTAAATTTTATTTATTGTATCGCAATAAATTGTTTCATCAATAGCATCGGCTTTAATATCATGTTTGTAAACTAAATTTCTACATTCTTCAATTAAAGGATTTACGTTTGAATTAACATCTTTATAACTTAAGTGAACTTTAGCTTTATAACCTACAAATGAAAGGTTTAGCCAACATGGTTCTGCATTTATTTGATCGCTTTTAATTGCTTTAAAGTAAACTGGGTACTCAAATTTATATGGACATTCGCTATCGTATATTTGATATTTTTTTTCTGGCAAATCAATTCTGTAATAACCTGCAGGCTTGGGAAAATAATCTTGATTGCAGGATACTAAGAATACAGAAAAAATAAATATATCAAGTATTTTCCTCATTAAGTGTATTTAAATTTTCTTTTTTCAAAGTTACAATTAATTGTTTTATTCGCCTACTATCAGCCGATTTTATTCTAAAGTTAATATTTTTAATAGTTACAACATCATTTTTTTGAGGAATTGTTCCTTTTATTTCAAGAATTAGTCCAGCTAAAGTATCAGCATCGCCTTTAATTGTTTCAAAAATGTTATCATCAACATTAACAGCCCTATAAAAATCATTTAACAATGTTTTTCCTTCAAACAAATATTCATTTTCGGAAAGTTTAACAAAATCGGTTTCTTCATTATCAAACTCGTCATCTATATCGCCTACAATTTCTTCTAAAATATCTTCTAAAGTAACAATACCTGATGTTCCGCCATATTCATCAATAACAATTGCCATGTGATTTTTTTTTAATTGAAATTCCTCGAGCAAATCATTAATTTTTTTATTTTCTGGGATAAAATATGGTGGTCTAATAATAGATTGCCAACGAAATTCTGATTTATGAATATGTGGTAATAAATCTTTAATATAAAGTATTCCTTTAATATTATCGAATCCGCCGGAAATAACTGGAATTCTACTATAACCCGAATCAATAACAACTTGTATTACTTTACTAAAAGTACTTTTAAGGTCGATGGATATTACGTCCATACGAGAAATAATAATCTCTTTAACGTCTAAATTACCAAAATTTACTATCCCTTTTAATAGTTTTTCTTCATCTTTTAACTCACCAGATACTAAATCTACTGCATGCGACAAGTCGTTTATTGTAACGTTTGTACGTTTTTGTACTTTTTGCTTTATTAGTTTAGTACTTTTAACTAATAAATAGGTTAATGGAAAAAACACTAAAGAAATGAACGATAATGGTATTGCCATTAAATTCGCCATTTTTAATTTAAAATGAGTTGCATAAGCTTTAGGAAATATTTCGCCAAAAAAAAGTATTAGAAACGTTACAATAACAATTTGAAAAACAAAACCTAAAATTGGTGAAGTAGAAAAATCGAAAGTATTAACAATAAAATTGGTAGAAACAATAACGATTCCAATGTTAATAAAAGTATTTGCAACTAAAATAGTTGCGAGTAAGCTTTCTGGATTTTGCAATAATTTAATTAATTTTAAACTTGAAATAGTTTTTCTTTTCTTAATTTTATCGATATCTAACGGCAATAAAGAAAAACAAGCTACTTCACTAGCAGATACAACACCAGATAGGAACAGTAAAACAACAAGAACAATTAATTCTGAAATTTGTTCAAAATTAAAAGTCTTAATTACAATGTTATTAAACAGAAACATTGCCGCAGGAAAAGGATCGGCTTCCAAATTATTTAAAATTTAAAATGGCAAATCGTCGGTTGGAGTACCTTGGTTTATATCAATTTGGTTATTTGGCTCAACATCATCAACTGGTGCCGATTGCGATGAATCTGAATTTTCTCTTTTGCCAAGTAAGGTTAAATTATCGCCCTGAATTTCTGTAATATATCTTTTATTTCCGTCTTTATCGTCATAAGAGCGTGAACGAATTTTACCTTCAATATAAATTTGGCTTCCTTTTTTAACATATTTTTCGGCAACTTGAGCCAACCCTCGCCACAAAACTATATTATGCCACTCAGTAGTTTTAACCACTTCGCCTGTAGCTTTTTTGTACGATTCAGATGTGGCTAATGTAAATCGAGTAACAGTTACATTGTTTTCTAAATGACGAACTTCTGGATCTTTACCAACATTTCCAATTAAAATAACTTTATTTACTGACATATTTTTTTAATTATTACATTTAATAACACAAAGGTAAACAATTATAGCATTTTTCAAAATATTTTTCCTGCGTTTTTTATTACATTAACATTAATAAAAATAAGTTATTAATATTGTGTATAAATAATTTTTATCAAAATAGCTTATTGTTTATATACTAAGTGATTAATACGTCATTAAAAACTGATGTTTCGTCATCATATATCAGTAAATTAAAAAATTATGAAAAAATATTTGAAATATTTTTTTTTTGAAATAAAATTAACTGCTATATTTGCAGGCTAAAATAAAATTTTTTATTAACAATTGTAAAATAAAAACTATTCAAAGATGACAAAAGCAGACATGGTTAATGAGATTTCCAAACATACTGGAATCGAAAAAGTTACTGTTCAAAAAACAGTTGAAGCATTTATGGAAACCCTAAAAGGTTCAATGGTAAAAGGTAACAATGTTTACCTAAGAGGTTTTGGTAGCTTTATTATTAAAAAGAGAGCTAAAAAAACAGCTAGGAATATTTCTAAGAATACTACTATTATTATTCCAGAACATTTTATTCCAGCTTTTAAACCTGCTAAATCTTTTTCAACAAAGATTAAATCTCACGTAAAAAAATAATTTACTGAAATTTACTTATGCCAAGCGGAAAAAAGAGAAAAAGACATAAAATGTCTACTCATAAGCGTAAAAAACGCTTACGTAAAAACAGACACAAAAAGAAACTTCGTTAGTTTTTGTGAATTGTTATTATAATACAATAAACCTATAGGACAAAGGACTATAGGTTTATTGTATTTTTATTTATTTGATTAAAATCATTAATGTGACTAGAGAATTAGTTTTAGATGTAACTTCGAGTGATATTTCAATTGCACTTCTTGAAGATAAACAACTTGTTGAACTTAATAAAGAAAAAAACAACTTAAAGTTTTCGGTTGGTGATATATATTTAGGTCGTGTTAAACGAATAATGGTTGGTTTAAATGCCGTATTTGTTGATGTTGGTTATCAAAAAGATGCTTTTCTACATTACCTTGATTTAGGTCCACAAGTTTTATCGCTACAAAAATTTGTAAATCAAGCAATAACTACTACTAACCCACATTTATCATTACATACATATAAAAATAGCGATGAAATTGATAAAAATGGCAAGATTTCAAATATTTTAAAAAGTGGGCAAACCATTTTAGTTCAAATTGCAAAAGAACCTATATCAACAAAAGGACCTCGGTTAACTTCCGAAATTTCTATTGCAGGGCGTAATTTAGTTCTAATTCCTTTTTCAAATAAAGTTTCTGTTTCCCAAAAAATTGATTCATCTGAAGAAAGAACACGTTTAAAAAAGATAATTCAAAGCATAAAACCGAATAATTACGGCGTTATAATTCGCACTGTTGCTCAAGGTAAACACATTACAGAACTCGATAGTGAATTACATGAACTAATTTCAAAATGGGAAAATGCCTTTAAAGATATTAATGATGCTAAACCACCTAAACTAATAATTGGTGAAATTGATAGAACATCGGCAATTCTTCGAGACATTCTAAACCCTTCTTTTAGTAATATTTATATAAATGATGAAACTCTTTTTTCGCAGGTTAAGGATTATATTAAAAGTATTGAACCAGAAAAAGAAAAAATTGTAAAATATTATTCAGGTGCAAAACCAATTTTTGATCATTTTGGCATTGAAAAGCAAATAAAATCCCTTTTTGGCAAAACTGTTTCAATGAAATCTGGTGCTTACTTAATTATTGAACATACTGAAGCTTTACACGTTATTGATGTAAACAGTGGAAATAGATCAATAAACGAAAAAGACCAGGAACGCAATGCGTTAGAAGTCAACTTGTTATCTGCAGAAGAAATTGCTAGGCAACTAAGGCTTCGCGATATGGGTGGAATAATTGTAGTAGATTTTATTGATATGCACGAATCAGAAAACCGTCAAAAAGTTTATGATCATATTAAAACATTAATGGAAAAAGACCATGCAAAACATCATATTTTACCACTCAGTAAATTTGGACTTTTGCAAATTACTCGCCAACGCGTTAGACCAGAAACAAATGTTGTTACTATTGAGACATGCCCTACTTGCAAAGGGTCCGGAGAAATTGCTCCATCAATAATTTTTGTTGATCAACTCGAAAGTAATTTAGAGTATCTCACAACAAAAATTACTTCTAAAATAATTAAATTAAAAGTCCATCCATATGTATACGCTTATATTAAATCAGGTTTAATTTCTTTGAGATTAAAATGGATTATAAAATACAAAAGGTGGATTAAAGTTAAACCTGATAATTCATATACACTTTTTGAATATCACTTTTTGGAATCGGGTGGCGAAGAAATTGAATTATAATAACTCTATTTAATTTCCCCACCTATTTATCTAACCACCGTAACGCTTCCGGACTTTTCGTGCATTACCCCCTTAA
>JAVHRJ010000336.1:0-15453 GCA_036171595.1 Bacteroidales bacterium | reverse complement strand
CCATCAATTTGGTCGTTATAATTATAATATATGTTATCAATTAAATCTTCGTGAGCATTTTCTACTCCTGTATCGGTTATTCCTATAACTACATTGCTGTCACCTTTACAAATGTCCCATGCTTGGTATGCTTTAATATTGGTTAAATAATATTGCGAACCAATTAATGGGTCGTTAGTAGTCGAAAGAATTTTTGGCAAAAAAATTGGCTGGCAATAATCAGTTTCTTTTAAATTGCCAAAATCTGAAATTATTTTCTCTAAAGAATAAATAGTATCGAAACTTATTTCGTAAATTGTTGTTAAATCAACTAATTTATTTCCGTATATATTTTTTTCGGCTATCGGAGATTTTGCAACTGGAAAGGATTTTTTTAGTTTGCAATTGTAAGTTTTAATTAGGTCGGTATAATTCTGAATGTTAATATTGTCTGCTGTACATAATGATTTTAAAGTGGGTTTAATTTTTAAAATAATTTTTCCTTTTACTATTGGGTCTGTATGCACTTGATTGTTTTGAGAAAAAGTAAATTGCGTAAAAAATAGTAATAAACAAATATATAAGATGAGTTTCATTCTGTTTAAATTTTGTAAAACATATACGAATTTACGTAAAATTAAAATAAATATTTTAATATACTGTTAAATTTTGTTTATCAAACATTAGTTTTTTGTGATTAAATTAATTTTTATATTGACAAATTAAAAAAAAGTTTAATTTTGTATTATAAATATCTAGAAAATGAACTGTATAATTGTTGACGACGATAAAATGTCGAGAAAAGTTCTCGAAGAGTTTGTAAAACGTACCGATTCTCTTAATTTGATTAATATTTACACAAATGCAGTTGAAGCAATAAATGCACTTAAAAATTGTGAAGAACCAATTCATTTAATTTTTTTAGATGTTGAAATGCCTGATATGACTGGTATTGAATTTTTGAATTCACTTAAAGAAATAACTTCTCAAATAATTATTGTTTCGGCAAAAGAAAAATATGCAATTACTGCTTTTGAATACGATGTTACTGATTATTTATTAAAACCAATTACTTACGCACGTTTTTATAAGGCTGTAGATAAAGTTTATAAACGCATAGATGATATTATTTCTATTAAACGCCCGTATGCTCAAATTGAAGATACTGACGAAATATTTATAAAAAAGAATTCCGCTTTAGTTCGTTTAAAATATGATGATATACTTTATATAGAAGCTTTAGAAAATTATGTAATTGTAAACACATTTAACGAAAAGTTTACTATACATTTTACAATGAAATCTATTGAAGATAAACTTCCTCTAAAAAAGTTTAAACGAGTACATCGTTCGTTTATAGTAAATATTAATAGAATAAAAGGAATTGAAGATAATGCCATTATTGTAAAACTCGAAGAAGGTACCAAACTAATTCCAGTAGGTAAATCGTACAAAGAAAAATTACTAAGTGAAATTAATGTTATTGTAAAATAATTTAAAAATTTTTTAAGGTATATTTTTTATCTTTGTGGCATGCCGTCATTAAAAGATTTATTTTTTAAACATATAGCACAAACTTCGCCTGAGCCAATTTTATTAGAAATAGAAAGTGCAAAAGGCATTTATTTATATGATAATAATGGAAAATCATATATTGATTTAATTTCTGGGATATCTGTTAGTAGTATAGGGCACTCGAACGAGCAAGTTGTAAGTGCAGTAAACGAACAAGCTAGTAAATACATGCATTTAATGGTGTATGGCGAATATGTACAGAAACCGCAAGTTAAATTAGCCGAAAAAATTGCAGAAATATCAAATCAACAATTCGATTCGGTGTTTTTTGTAAACTCAGGAAGCGAAGCTGTTGAAGGGGCTTTAAAGCTTGCAAAACGATATACAGGACGAAAAGAAATTATTGCATGTAAAAATGCATACCATGGTAGTACGCATGGGGCTTTAAGTCTTATAAGTAACTTTGAGTATACCAAAAAGTTTAACCCATTATTACCAAATATAAAGTTCGTAAATTTTAATAATATTGATGATTTAAGTCAAATTACAAAAAATACAGCTTGTGTAATTATTGAACCTGTTCAAGGTGAGGCAGGTTATATTCCCGCAAACAATGAGTATCTAAAAAAATTAAAAACAAAGTGCAAAGAATGCGGCACGTTGTTAATTTTTGATGAGGTTCAAACTGGTATGGGACGAACAGGTAGTTTTTTTGCTTATCAAAAATATAATATTGTGCCCGATGTTATTGTTTTAGCTAAAGCGTTTGGAGGCGGTATGCCAATTGGAGCTTTTGCTTCAAAGCAGAATGTTATGGATTGTTTGAGTAATAACCCAATGTTAGGTCATATCTCTACATTTGGTGGACACCCAGTTAGTTGTGCAGCATCGCTTGCAGCAATTGATGTAATTGAAAATCAAAAGTTAATTGAACAAGTTTCGGAAAAAGAGTTGCTTTTTAGGAAATTATTAGTTCACAAAAGAATTATTGAAGTTCGTGGTAAAGGATTAATGCTTGCTATTCAGCTCGATAAGTTTGAAAGTGTAAAAAAATGTATTTCTTATTGCTTAAATAAAGGGCTAATTATTGATTGGTTTTTATTTTGTGATTCAGCTATTAGAATTTCTCCTCCATTAATAATTACTAATGAGCAAATTAATTTTAGTTGTAAAATTATTCTTGAGGCTCTTGATAATCTTTAGTTTTTGATTCTTTTTTTTTCTCTTTGTAAAATAATAATCCACCCATTAACGTTCCATATAATGTTGTAATGTATGGATTTGATGTTATTGCACAACTGCCATTCGAACATCCTACAAATTTATAATATAATAAACCACCAATGCCACCAATTATAATTCCTAAGGTTGTGCGTGTGTATAAATATTTTTGTAATTTCGGATTAATTTTCATAAATTTATTTTTAATATGCAAATATATAAATATATAGTTTTGTTTGTGTTTTTTTTAACTATTTTTATTAATGTTAAGGTATATTCGCAAGATTTTGAGAATAGTGAAAGAGATTTAAAACAATTATTTGATACTCTATTTTACCGCGATAGCATTAAATTTTTAAAAAACGATTTCGAAAAAATTGCATTAAACGATTCTATACAAACTGTTTTTTATAAAACATTGTTAGAGAAAGGGTCTTTTAATTATAAATTCGATAGTTTAAAACATATTGGAAAAGTAATTTCTAAAGATAATTTATGTAGAATTATTACTTGGAATTTAAAATTTAGTGCCGGTACTTTTAAATATTATGGCTTTGTGCAATTTAATAATAAAAAACGTAACAATGTGCAAACTTATTTGTTGTCCGATAAATCCGATTCTATTAATAATCCAGAGATTGCGGTTTTAAGTTATTTTAGTTGGTACGGTGCTTTGTATTATAGTATGTACGATTACGAATATAAAGGAAAAAATTATTATATTCTTTTTGGATGGGATGGGAACAGTTACTATACAAATAAAAAAATTATTGACGTTGTTACATTTAATAATAATGGGAAACCTGTTTTTGGGAAATCTATATTTAAAGTTGATAACAAAATGCAGAAGCGATTAATATTCGAGTTTAATATTAAAGCTACTATGACTTGTAAATTTAATGAGTCGGTAAATGCTATAGTATTTGATCATTTGAGTCCAGAGAGTAAATCGAAAACGGGTAAATTGCAGTTTTATGGACCCGATGGAACTTTTGATGGCTTAAGACTCGAAAAGGGGAAGTGGGTTTTAGTGCCTAATATTTATGTTACCAACCCAAAAACTAAGAAAAATAAATGATAAATAATTTTATCATTTTTGCTTAGCTTATTTTATAATTATAAAATATTTATAAGCAAATTGCGAACGACGAATGTTTTTTTGTAGGCTAAAAATAATAGTTTTGCTAATAACTGGTAATTTTTTATTTTAATTTCAATTGTTTCTTTTTCTGTAAATATCAGAAAAACAAAGCTATATATTTTTAAAAGTTAAAAAAACAATAATTATTTTTAATAATTATAAAAAATGTAGTTTATATTAAAAAAAAGTATAATTTCGCGAAAAATTTAAATAGAAGAAAGCAACTAAAACTAATTATTTAATATGTATTGGACACTTGAATTAGCCTCTAAATTAGAAGACGCACCTTGGCCAGCAACAAAAGACGAACTCATAGATTTTGCAATCCGCTCTGGTGCACCAATGGAAGTAATTGAAAACCTACAAGAACTTGAAGACGAAGGTGAAGTATATGATAATATCGAAGATATATGGCCTGATTATCCTACAAAAGAAGATTTTCTTTTTAACGAAGACGAATACTAGATTTTAAAAAATTACTCGGTTATTTCTGTTTTAAAAATATCAAATTTGTTCATTGGTCGGTTTTTTTTGTACCAGTGAAAATTCGATAGTAAAAGTTCAATTGCTGGTAACTCATCAATTGGATGCAATACAGCTGTTGGATTTGTTAAAAATAGAATTTTTGAAACTTTCCCATCTTCAAGATATATTGTCATTTTACTACTTTCGGCCTTATTCGCTCCTATTAATTCATTATTATCTTTAGGGAAATAAATCGATTCTCCGTTCCCATCAACTTCTATATGGTCAAGCTCCTTATTTTTAATGTAGCCAACCATGTTTTTTCCTTTAACCTGATTAAAGCGAACAGTGTCTTCTTGCGAAATAACAAAAGCCGAATTATTTAAAACAACATAATCGGCTTCATTGTTTTTTGTGTGAATTTCAATTAGCTCTGCTGTTAGTTGATGAATATCTGACCAAAGTATTGGCTTTTTAAAAAATTTAATTGTAGAATCGCGGAATGAGTATGTAAGCGAATCGCAACTTCCTTGAATATCACTTTTGTAAATCTTAACTTTATAATAAGCTCTTATATATTTATATTCGCCAATACTGTCTTTTAAAATATTAGACCTTAAAGTATCTGCGTGAAGAAAAAGTGTGTCGACACCTCCATAATTTATAAATACTGCACTATCTGTTAGCATTGCTTGTTCTGGATTTTCGTAGTAATATCCATAGTTTCCTAAAAGAGTTATATTGGCCGAAGTATCAATAATTTCGACGTTTTTATATGCTTTTCCAAAATTTTTATTTCTATCGTAATATAAACTATCGCCTTTAATAGTTTGCGATTTGCTTTTTAAATAAGCATGTTTATTAAACTGGCTTATTTCTGTTTTTGTGTTATACCAACCATTTTCGCAATATATTAAATTTGAATCGCCAACAATTCTTGATGGTCCATAAAATGATGTCAATTCAGTTTCAATATTATATCTTAATGAGTCGGAGTACATGTGATAATCGGGATTTGTTAAAATAACTTTTTTTACTGCTACAAAATCTTTAAGTAACGAAAAATAATATCCCCATTCGCTTACAAGCGAATTTTCTCCATCTTTAATTTTCCCCCAATTAAAATAATATCCAATATTTTGAATTCTATCGTAATTCATAGAATCGGTTGTAAGAACTGCCGTTTTATTAACAAGTTTTACATTGTTTCTTACTTCTGCAATTTTTGTATTTCCAAAATATCTTATTGAATCGCCCCATAAATGAATAGTATCGCCCATGTTTATATGAACATGCCCATACATTACAACATTATTTCTAACTGAATTAAAATATGCACTATCGCAAGTTAAAAGTGCACTGTCGTGCTTAAAAGCTACATTTCCTGTTAGTCTTTTAATTTCTTTACCAAGTAATTTTTCATCATAATCAATTACATCGGCATTAAGTAATTCTATTTTTTTTACTTCTTGTGCGTGTATATTGTTATAAATTAATAATATTAAAAGTAATGTAAAAAATTTATAAATTAAATTCACATTTATTAAATTTAAATTTGTTAATTGTTAGTATATTTAATTTTTTTACAATTTATTTTTTTTATTATAGTATAAAAAATGATTGTTTTGCAAATTGTTTATTTTGACAAATGCAAGTTTTTACTTTTCATTTTTTAAAAGTTCGTCAATTATATTGTCTATTGTTATACCTTCAGCTTCTGCTTTATAGTTTTTTGTGATTCTATGTCTTAATACAGGATGAGCAATGGTTTTAATATCTTCAATATCTGGTGAGAATTTTCCATTTAACACAGAAAGTGTTTTAGCTGCAATAATTAAAAATTGCGATGCACGTGGGCCTGCTCCCCAATTAATATATTTGTTTGCAAGTTCACTCGATTTTTCTTTTCCAGGTCGTGTTGCTGATGATAAGTTAACGGCATATTTTAACACGTTGTCATTTACTGGAACTTTTCTTATAAGTTCTTGATAATAAATAATTTCTTGTGCTGTTAAAACATTTGCTGGTTCTATAGTAATTTCCGAAGTGGTTGAACGCACAATATTTATTTCATCGTCAAATTTTGGGTAATCGAGCAAAGTATTAAACATAAAACGGTCTAATTGTGCTTCGGGTAATGGATAAGTGCCTTCTTGTTCAATTGGATTTTGAGTTGCTAAAACAAAAAATGGTTCATCTAAAATAAATTGTTGTCCAGCAGTTGTAACTGAACGTTCTTGCATAGCTTCTAATAGTGCAGCTTGAGTTTTTGGTGGTGTGCGATTAATTTCATCGGCAAGAACAAAATTTGCAAAAATTGGCCCTTTAATAAATTTAAATTGACGATTTTCATCTAATATCTCAGTTCCTGTTATATCTGAAGGCATTAAATCGGGGGTAAATTGAATTCGTTTAAAGTTTAATCCTAACGATTTTGCAATAGTTGTTACTAGTAATGTTTTTGCTAAACCTGGTACTCCAATAAGTAAACAATGGCCACGACTGAATATTGTTATTAAAACTTCTTTAACAACTTGATCTTGCCCAATAATTACTTTTTTTATTTCGCTAGATAGTCTTTCGTGAGCAAGTCTTAGGCTTTTTATTGCTTCTACATCGTTTGAGAAATTTGTCATATTTATTTGTAAAATTGATAATTATTTTATCCAACCTTTGTATTTAAAATTGCAATTCAAATATGAATTATCAATATGAATATAAGTTATTTTTTGTTCTTTTTCAATCCAATCTTTCATTATGTTTTGCTTTTTGTTAGCAGTTGCAATTTCTTGTATTTTCTGGTAGTCGTCGTTTAAATTTGCTTTATGTGATGGATAACGTGCTTTTAGTTTTATTATTTTATAGCATTTTTTACCTTTAGCATCTGAAAATTCAGATGGTGAACTAATCTCATTTGTTTTTAGTTTTTTTATCCAAAATGAAGTTACTGGATCAAGCTGTTCAATTTCAAAACGACTATTATTTGTGTATGGGTTTACTGCAAGTCCACCATTTGATCTTGTTTCGTCATCTTGACTATACAACGTTGCAGCTTTATTAAATTTTATTGAATCTATTTTTACTTGATTAGCAATGCTATCTAATTTATTTCGGGCTTTTAACGCTGATACTGGTTCTACTTTTGGAGTAATTAATATATGTCGAATGTTAATTTGTTCGCCACGACGTTCAATTAATTGCATAATATGATAACCATATTCTGTTTCAACAATTTTTGAAATTTCTCCATCTTTAAGTTTAAAGGCAACTGCTGCAAATTCTGGAACAAGGTCTGCTCTTCCTAAAAAACCTAATTCTCCACCTTTTGTTGAGCTTCCAGGATCTTCGCTATATAAAACTGCTAATGTGCTAAATTTATCGCCTTTTAATATTCTTTCACGAAGTTCATTAAGTTTTTCTTTTACTGCAAGTTTTTCTTTTTCAGTTATTGTTGGGTAAAGTACAATTTGCTCGTATTCAATTTCTTCTGGAATTATTGGAATGCTATCTGGCACCATATCTTTAAAAAATTGACGAACTTCAGAAGGGGTTATTTTAATAGTACCAGTAAGTTTGTCTTGCATTTTTTCAGAAACCATTTGCTTTTGTAACGATGCTCGAAGGTCTGTTTTAATTTCTAAAATAGACTTATTAAAATATTCTTCTAATTTTTTTTCTGAACCAATTTGAGATACAAAATATCTTATTCTTCTATCTAGCTGAGCATCAATTTCTTTATCCGAAACTGTTATGCTATCTAATTCCGATTGATGTAACAATAAGCTTTGGTATAATAATTCTTCTAAAATATCGCATTTTAAATCAACGCTGTTATTAGTAGTTTTTTCTAATTGAGCAAATTGACTTTCAATTTCGCTTTTTAAAATATAGTTTTTTCCAACAACGGCAATTACTTGGTCAACTACTTTATCTTGTGAAAATAATTGTGAGTTTATAAACAGCAAGGTTGATATGCAAAATAATATGTTTTTGTTCATTTAATTAATATATTTCTACGTTATTTTTATTAAGTTCTTCTTTAAATATGTTGTTTTCTAATTTATTTAAAAGTTCAACTTTGCGCTTTGTTAAAATTATAGGAGTAATTAAATTTGTTGCAAATTCAATTGGTGCAGGATTTCCCTCAACTTCGTATTCTTTTATATATGTAAAATAAAAGTAATTTGTATCTTTTAATTCTATTTGCTTATTTGTTTTTAAAAAAACTTCTTGGTCGCTAATTTCCAATGGTATTTGTTTTAATATTGAATTAAATGATATCCATTTATTATTGAAATTGTCATAGTTTAAAGCATATTTGCTACAATAATTATCGAGTTTTATTAAATCTTTTTCTTTAGAACTTGTATAAAGCGATTTTAATATTTCGATATTTGGAGCCGATTTTGGGATTTTTATAAATGTGGCTTTTATAATATTTTCTTCTAATTGAAATTCGTTTGGATGTGAGTTGTAATAATCTGATAAGTCTTTTTCGCTTATTATTGTATCAAGTTTTTGTGTAATAAAATTTTGTTGGTATTTGTATATTAAAAGAGATGTTCTGTAATTCTCTAATTCTTGTGATACATCTTTGTCTTCGTTAGATAAATTGGTTTCTGATAAATGTAATAACAATTGTTTTTTTGACCATTTATCAATAAAGTTTTTTATTAAATTAACGCTATCTTCTTTTGATTTTGTATCTGTTAAAACATCTTTTAAATCAGACAAGTAAAGGTAATTGTCATATACTCTAGCAATTGGCTTTTCATCGGTTGTCTTTACCGATGAACAAGCTATTGCAATAAAAATTAATAATATATAATAAGTATATTTCAATATTAATTTAACATTTATATTCTACAATTTGTTATTTAATTGTAGATAAAACTTCTTTGTTTACTGTAATTGTATGCTTTGCTCTTAATTCTGTAATCCAATTTTTTTCTAAATATGATTGATAATCTGCTGTAACAATACCTTTTGCTTCAGATAAAGTTTTTATTTGAGGTTCTTGCATTTTGTTAATAACAATAATCTGTTTTTTCTCAGAATTAACATCGTACATTTTGTTTAATGAGGCATCAGAATTAAAAGCAATTTTATCAACTGAGGTGTTATCTCCTTTTTGGTATAGTTTGTTATCAATTATTTTAAGAGCTGTTGAATCTTTTTTAGTTTCCATTTTAACTATATCGATATTCGAGAGTTTTTTATCTTTTTGTTTATCTAATATTTTAATGGTTTCGTCTTTTATTTTATCGTTAGAATACTCAAATATTGTTACGTCTGCACGTTTTTCCCACTTGTAATTATTTTTATTCTTTTCGTAAAAATCAGTTAGACCAATAGTGTCTTTTACGGCTTTTGACCATACTGTTTTATCGGTTAAATCGAATAAAAGTATTCCATCATGATATTCGTTCATTAAATATTTAAAAGGTGGGTATTTTATGTCTAAACGTGCCTCTTCGTATGTAATTATTTTTTCTTCGGTGTATTTGTTATACAAATCATTAATAAATATGTTTACCATTGATTGTGATGCCTTTTCGATTTTTGCTTTTTTTCTTGTGTTTTCAATATATTTTGCAAATTGTTGTTGAGTATATGTTGAGTCTCCAAATGTGAATAATGTTTTTGTTAATTTTGTTGCTTTATCGCTTTTCCAATTTCCCGAAAAAACTGATGTGTCAACAACATTATAAAATTCTTGTAATTGCTTATCGTTAAATTTATAATTGTAATCTTTTTTTAGTTTTTCAACTAAAAATTTGCGACTTTGTTGTGAGCGTTGGTCTTTAGCTATTTTTGTTTGTAAGTCAGATTTTATTTCATCAAAAGAACCTATAGGTTTGCTATCAATTTTCTTAATTATATGCCATCCAAATGATGTTCGAATAGGTTTAGAGTAATCGCCATTATTTAAAAGCTCAAACGAAGCAATTTCAAATTCTGGTACCATTCTACCAATACCAAACCAAGGAAGTTCGCCACCTTTACGAGCCGATGATTTATCGTCAGAAAAATCTAATGCTAATTTGCTAAAATCTTCGCCAGCTTTTAATTTACTGTATATGTCGTTTATTTTATTTTCAGCTTTTTTTACATCTTCTGGTTTTGCATCTTTTGGTACAACAACCATAATATGTGCAACTTTAACTTCGCCTGGGTTAGGTTTTCTGTCGGTTAATTTAATAATATGATAACCAAAAGATGTTCGTACAATTTTCGATATTTCTCCAACTTTTAAGTTATAAACTGCATTTTCGAATGGATAAACGGTTGAAAGTACTGTAAAATAACTTATATCACCTTGTAAATTTTTTGTAGTCTCATCTTCAGAAAATTCTTGAGCTAACTTTCCAAAATCTTCGCCTGCTGCTGCTTTTTTGTAAATATCGAATGCTTTGTTATAAGCAGTAATTGTATCTATAGGTGTTGGGTTTTCTGGAATTTTAATAAGTATATGACTAGCTCTGTTTGCGATTTTTTTTCTTTCGTATGCTTCTTTTAAAAGTTTGTCATCAACGTCTTTATCAACAAGGTAGGGCATTGCTAATTGTTTGCGATAGCCAGCAAGCTCACTTTTAAAACTTTGTATTGTGTCTAACCCTAATTTTTCGGCTTCCAAAACTTTAAGTTTAAAGTTTATAAATAATTCTAAATAATCGTTTAGCGATTTGTTATCGATTTGTGTTTCTTTTGAATTATTTTTTTTGTAAATTCTAACAAATTCGCCTTTTGTAATTTTATTATTGTCTATTGTTAATAATACTGCATCATCGTTATTTGTTTGTGCAAAAGTTAATGTTGATGAAGCAAATAATAATGCAACTGTTAATTTAAAAACCTTTTTCATATTTTTGTTTAATTTAATTTATTCTCTACTATAATTTGGTGCTTCGCTTGTAATTGTTACATCGTGTGGGTGACTTTCAGATACGCCTGCATTAGTGATTTTTACAAATTTAGCTTTTTGTAAAGTTTCAATATTTTTTGAACCACAATAACCCATTCCAGCTCTAAGTCCACCTACCATTTGATATAACACTTCGTAAAGAGTTCCTTTATATGGAACACGTGCCGAAATTCCTTCTGGAACAAGTTTTTTAACATCGTCTTCCATGTCTTGAAAGTATCTGTCTTTCGAACCTTTTTGCATTGCTTCAATAGAACCCATTCCACGATAAGTTTTAAATTTTCGACCTTGAAAAATAATTGTTTCTCCTGGCGATTCTTCAACTCCTGCAAATAAACTCCCTGCCATAATTGAACTTGCACCTGCAGCTAATGCTTTTACTATATCACCCGAATATCTAATACCTCCATCTGCAATTAATGGAACCCCACTATTTTTTATTGCTTTTGCAACTTCATAAATTGCAGAAAGTTGTGGAACTCCTACACCAGCAATAATTCTTGTTGTACATATTGACCCAGGTCCAATTCCAACTTTAACGGCATCTGCTCCTGCTTTTATTAGTGCTTTTGCAGCATCGCCAGTTGCTATATTGCCAGCAACAAAATCAATGCTTGGATATTTTTTCTTTGCTTTTTTTAGCATTTCAATTACACCTATTGAATGTCCATGTGCTGTGTCTATTGTTATGGCATCTACTTGTGCTTTTACTAATTCATCAATTCTTTCAATTGTATCAGATGTAACTCCTACTGCTGCTGCAACTCTTAATCTTCCTTTTTCGTCTTTGCATGAATTTGGGCGGTCTTTAGCTTTTGTTATATCTTTATAGGTTAATAACCCAACTAATTTATTTTTGTTGTCAACAACTGGTAATTTTTCAATTTTATAGTTTTCAAGAATTTCTGATGCTTTATGTAAATCAATAGATTGAGTTGTTGTAATTAAATTTTTTGAAGTCATTATTTCCTTTATCGGACGTTTTAAGTTTTGCTGGAATCGTAAATCGCGATTTGTAACAATACCTACTAAAATTTTATTTTTATCAACTACAGGAATGCCTCCAATTTTATATTCTTTCATTAAATTTAGCGCATCGCCAACTGTTCCATCTTTGCTTATTGTTATTGGGTCTAAAATCATTCCGTTTTCAGCACGTTTTACCCTCATAACTTCTTTTGCCTGTTGTTCAATGGTCATGTTTTTGTGAATAACTCCAATTCCGCCTTCGCGTGCAATTGCAATTGCAAGATTTGAGTCGGTAACTGTGTCCATAGCTGCCGAAACAACTGGTATATTTATCGATATGTTTCGTGTAAATTTTGAAACTAGCGATACTTCTCTAGGCATTACTTCACTGTAAGATGGTATAAGTAATACATCATCGAAAGTTAAACCTTCGTCTACAATTTTATCTATTAGAAATGACATTTACAAGCATTTTTGTTAAAATTTCGGCAAATTACAAAAAAATAAGATAACTTGAAGTACTATTGAATATTTTTGTATTTTTTAACATGTTCAAAAAATAATTAACTTTATAAATTAAATTGAGTAAATTTTCTGAAATATTAACCAAATACTGGGGTTATTCTAAATTCCGCGATTTACAGGAAGATATTATTACTTCTGTTTTTGAAGGAAACGATACCCTTGGCTTACTTCCAACTGGAGGTGGAAAGTCTATTACTTTTCAAGTTCCTGCACTTGCTAAATCTGGTATTTGTTTGGTTATAACACCATTAATTGCATTGATGAAAGACCAAGTTGAGAATTTACGTAAAAAGGGCATTAAAGCAAACATGATTTTTTCGGGAATGTCTTTCAAAGAAATTGATGTAGCATTAGAAAATGCTTGTTTTGACCCTGAACTTAAATTTTTGTATTTATCGCCAGAACGACTTGGAACCGACCTTTTTCGCGAAAAAATTAAAGGAATGAAAGTAAATTTTTTAGTTGTTGATGAAGCCCATTGTATTTCGCAGTGGGGCTATGATTTTAGACCATCATATTTAAAAATTGCTGATATTCGAGAATTAATTCCTAATGTACCTGTTTTAGCACTTACTGCTACTGCAACTCCCGATGTTGTTGACGATATTCAAAATAAATTACTTTTTAAAAAGAAAAATGTTTTACAAAAAAGCTTTGAGCGAAAAAATATTACTTACTATGTTAAGCAAACCGATGATAAATATCACGATTTATTAAAAATTGCAAATCATAATACTGGTTCAGGTATTGTTTACGTTAGAAATAGAAAAAAAACAGTTGAGATTTCTAATTTCTTAAAAACAAATAAAATTTCTTCCGATTTTTATCATGCCGGACTTGATATGGAAATTCGTAACAAAAAGCAAGAAGCATGGAAAAATGGCAAATGTAGAATAATGGTTTCAACAAATGCTTTTGGTATGGGTATCGATAAATCTGATGTGCGATTTGTTATTCATATTGATTTGCCAGACTCAATTGAGGCTTATTTTCAGGAAGCGGGTAGGGGTGGGCGCGACGAAAAAAGAGCTTTTGCCGTATTGTTAGTAAACGAAGCAGATAGATTAAAACTTGCCGAACAAGTAGAAATTTCGTTTCCACCTATTTCTAAAATTAAAATGGTATATAATGCTCTTGGCAATTATTTGCAATTGCCTATTGGTACTGGCAAAGACAGAACAATGGATTTTAGTTTGATAGATTTTGCAAATTGTTATAAATTTGATATTCTTACTGCTTTTAATTCTTTAAAAATATTAGAGCAAGAGGGCTATATTGCTTTAACCGATGAAATAAATACTCCATCTAAATTGCATTTTATTCCAAATCGTAATGAACTTTACGATTTTCAATTAAAATATAAAAATTATGATGTTATAATTAAATTGCTGTTGCGAACTTATTCGGGTTTATTTAACGATTATGTTAAAATTGATGAGGAATTTTTAGCAAAAGCATTAAAAATCGAAAAAAAAATTTTGATTAAATATTTTTACGAACTCAATAAATTCGATATAATTGAATATGTGCCTCATAAAAAAACTCCTTTAATTACTTTTACTGAAAATAGATTAGATGATAAATCTGTGATTTTTTCGCCAGAAAATTATCGCGAGCGTAAACGCAGGTTGATTATTAGAATAGAACATGTTCTAAATTATGCGTTTAGTAATAATAAATGTCGTAATCAATTATTATTGTTATATTTTGGTGAAAAAAATCCATACAGATGTGGCGTTTGCGATGTTTGCATACATCGCAACGAAATGGGTTTAAGTAATTTTGAGTTTGATAGTATTTTAGATAAAATAAAAGATGTATTAAACGAAGAACCACGCGAATTAAATGCCTTAATCGACATTACCGGATTTAATAAAGAAAAATCTGTAAAAGTTATCCAATGGCTACTCGATCATGGTAAAATATCTTATAATAAACACAATAAATTAAAGTGGGCACATGTTATAAATTGACTTAAGAGCGTATTTTAGAGGGGAAATCTCAATTTTAAATGGACGAATTTTGAATAGGACTATAGCTACACTGTTTTGTGTTAACTGGTGTTAGGCACTGGCGATTATATCCTTATAGCTTTTCAAATAATTCTCAGGTGTCATAACTGGTAATTCACTTTTTTTATAGTCTTTAATATTCCTAGTAATAATCACATTAATTTTATCTTTTTGATATGCTGAAAAATATTGTAAAGCATCTTCAAAGTCTCGAAACTCAGAATAAAGTGCTAATTCAACAGATTGGGAATTTACACTCATTATTTCGGAAATTCTTGCTAATTTTCTAAGATTGCCAATAACAGTCTCGCGAGAACCTATTTGTTTTAGAATATAATAACAATTACTAAAGCTTAATGATGTCACATAAACTTTTATTTTTTTATTCTCAGCTAAAGACAATATTTTAACCGAATCTTGGAAGAATGGCTTTCTTTCTAAAAAAAAGTCCAATATTACATCTGTGTCTAGAAGTATTTGGGTCATTTCAAATATTTATTATTAAGTTCTTCAGCTAAAGCTTTTTTATATTCAAAATCTTTAGGAACTTTGAAACTTCCCATCATTGACTTTACTAAAGGAGTTATTTCCTCAGCATTTTCTTTTTCTTTAGAAGAAATAATTAATTTAAGGTAGTTCTCTATTAAATCAGAAAGACTTCTTCCTTTTTTTCTGGCATAATCTTTAGCTTTGTCAATTAC